>NZ_JAJOHP010000119.1:0-8334 GCF_021109375.1 Arthrobacter sp. AK01 | reverse complement strand
CACCGGCCCCCCCTCGTTGGGGGGGGTAAAAAAAAACCGCGCGCCCCCACCCATATCCGGGGGGCTCGCCAGGCTCTTTCTGCGTCGCTGAGTGGTTCCCTACTCGGCGTCGTGGTCCGTTTCGAGGATCTTCACCAGGCTGTCCAATGCGGCGTCCGCACCTTCACCCTCGGCACGCAGAACCACCACGTCACCGTGGGATGCTCCCAAGCTCATCAGGGACAGGATGCTGGCAGCGTCCATGGCGTCGTCGGCAGGCTCGCCTTGGCGGGCGATGGTGATGTCGAGGTCAAGGTCGCCGGCAGCTTCGGCGAAGATTGCGGCGGGGCGGGCATGAAGGCCCACACGGCTTGCGATGGTGGCGGTACGTTCAGGCATTGGTGCTCCTTTGTGGTGGTGGGTGGCTTTGTGGGAAGTCTAGACCGTAGGACCTTTAGACACTGGCGGTTGCAGGAACGGGTTCTGCTTCAACCGGCTTCTTCACGGCCCAGCGTTTGAGGGCGATGACAGCCAGGGCGCTGACCACCATTCCGGCCACGATGGCGACGACGAACATCACCAGGTTGCCGATGGCGAAGAAGACGAACAAACCGCCATGGGGAGCCTGCGAGGTGACCCCGGTGGCCATGCAGAGTGCGCCGGTCAGTGCGCCGCCCAGCATGCTGGCGGGGATAACACGCAGCGGGTCGGCTGCAGCGAAGGGAATGGCGCCTTCGGAGATGAAGGATGCACCCAGCAGCCAAGCCGCCTTGCCGTTCTCACGCTCGTTGAGGGTGAAGACCTTCTTGTCCAACGCGGTAGCCAAGGCCATCGCCAGCGGCGGGACCATGCCGGCCGCCATTACGGTGCCCATAATCATCCACGGAGCCTGGTTGTCGGCGCTGCCAGCGCTCAAGCCGGCAACTGCGAAGGCGTAGGCAACCTTGTTGACCGGACCACCCAGATCGAAGCACATCATGAGGCCGAGGATGATGCCAAGGACCACGGCGGAAGCGCCGCTCATGCCGGTGAGCCAAGTGTTCAGTGCCACCGTGAGGCCTGCGATGGGACCGCCGAGAACCAGGAACATCAGGCCGGATGCGACGATGGAGGCAAGCAGCGGGATGATGACGACGGGCATCAGGCCACGGAGCCAGCGGGGTACCTGCCAGGTTCCGATCAGATGCGCGATGTAACCGGCCAGCAGGCCGCCGACGATGCCGCCGAGGAACCCTGCACCCATGAAGCCTGATACGGCACCGGCGACGAAGCCCGGGGCAATACCCGGACGGTCGGCGATGGCGTAGGCAATGTAGCCAGCCAGGGCCGGGACCAGGAAGCCCATGGACAGGGCGCCGATCTTGAACAAGACCGCACCGAGGTAGATGGTGAGGCCGCCCTCAGGCAGGTTGCCGAAGTTGTTCTCCAGCACCACCTTGTCCGCCACGGCAGTGATGTCATAGCCGCCCAGCAGGAACCCGAGGGCAATCAGCAGACCACCACCGGCCACGAACGGAATCATGTAGCTCACACCGGTGAGGAGTGCGCGCTTCAGCTTCTGGCCGATGTGCTCGCCCTTCTCGTCCTCGGCACGCTCAGCCTGCTCTTCGGCGCCGGAGTGCGGAACACGGCGGGCGTGCGGATCTTCAGCGGCGGCGAGAGCTTCCTGGACCATCTTGCTGGGTTCGTCGATGCCGCGCTTGACCGGTGCGTTGATGACAGGCTTTCCGGCGAAGCGCTCCTTGCCGCGAACATCAACGTCGACGGCGAAGATCACTGCGTCGGCCGCAGCGATCACCGCCGGGTCCAACGGCTTGGCGCCGGAAGAACCCTGGGTTTCGACCTGCAGGTCAACGCCCATTTCCTTGGCGGCGGCGACGAGCGAATCAGCGGCCATGTAGGTGTGTGCAATACCCGTTGGGCAGGCGGTCACGGCGACAATGCGCTTTGGTGCGGCAGCCGCCGTCGTGTTTTCTACAGGAGCTGCGGCAGCAGCCGCAGGCTTGTCTGCCAGCGCGCCGTCCACGAGGTCCACGATGTCCTGCTCAGTGGCGGCCGCACGCAGCGCCGCCGTGAAGTCCTTCTTGATCAGCGAACGAGCCAGTTTGGAGAGCAGCTTCAGGTGTTCCTGGTCCGCGCCGTCAGGGGCTGCGATGAAGAAGATCAGGTCTGCCGGGCCGTCCTTGGCGCCGAAGTCCACCTTGTGCGAGAGGCGGGCCATGGCAAGGGCAGGTTCGGTGACGGCGGCCGAGCGGCAGTGCGGGATGGCGATACCGCCGGGGACGCCCGTTGCGGTCTTTTGCTCGCGGGCAAAGGCATCAGTGAAGAGCCCTTCAACCTCGGAAGCACGGCCGGTGTCGGCAACTTTGCCGGCCAGGACGCGGATGACGTCGGCAGGGGAGTCGCCCAGGTTTTGGTCGAGGGTGACCAATTGGGTTGTGATCAGCTGGGTCACTGTGAGTCCTTCTGGAGGGCCGTGATGGTTACGGCATCGGGGGTTGTTTGGTGGACTGCCGGGACAGTGGAGCCCGGCAGGGAAGCAGCAGCGGCACCATGTGCCACGGCCTGACGAAGGCAGTCCTGCGCGGACCCGCCTTGGGTTGCAGCCAGCAAATATCCGGCCAATGCAGAGTCCCCGGCGCCTACCGTGCTGACGGCTTTGATGGGCGGATGAGTGGCAAGCCACGCTCCGTCTGCCGTCACCAGGATTGCTCCCTTGGACCCGAGTGTTGCGAGAACGGCGCCTACACCGCTGGCGACGACGGCGGCGGCGGCTTGGACGGCCTTGGCCGGGTCCGCTTCCAGTTCGTCAGCTGTGGAGACGTTGGTGAAGCCGGCGGCGGCGGCAAGCTCTGCGAGCTCTTCAGCGTTCGGCTTGAGGAGGTCCGGTTTACCTGGGGCGTCGCCCACCAGCGCAGCCGCAAGCGGTGCCCCGGAAGAGTCGATGGCGATGCCGGGGGCGGCCGTTCCGTCCGCGTTCGACCGGAGCCGACGCGCGATTGTGGCGTAGAAATCCGCGGGAACTCCTGGTGGGAGCGATCCTGCGAGTACCACCCAGCTGGCGCCACGGGAGCGCTCCAGCAAGAGCCCGATCAGGGCCTCCTGCTGGTCACCGCTCAGCTCCGGGCCGGGTTCGTTGATCTTGGTAGTGACGCCATCCGGTTCCGTGAGCGTGACGTTGCTGCGCAACGCCTGACCGATGGGCAGCGCCGCGAACGGCACGCCGGCGTCGTGCAGCCCTGAAAGGACCGGGTCCGAATCTGCGCCCGGAAGCACTGCCAGGGTGTCGAGTCCGGAGGCCACCAGCGCCCGGGAAACGTTGACGCCCTTTCCGCCGGACTCCTGGTGGACGGCCACGGCGCGCTGTACCTCACCGCGGGCGAGGGCTCCTGGAAGTTCCACGGTGCGGTCCAGGCTGGGGTTGGCGGTCAGGGTGACGATCATGCGATCACCACGTCAACGCCGGCATCGGCCAGGGCCGCTGCGAGTTCCGCGGACGGTTCGCTGTCTGTAATCAAGGTGTCAACATCCTTCAAGGTGGCGAACTGGACCAGCGTTTCGGCGTCCAGCTTGGAAGAGTCGGCCAGGGCCACCACGCGGCGGGCTGACGTGACGAAGGCGGCTTTGACCGCGGCTTCCTCAGGGTCGGGAGTGCTAAGCCCGAAGGTGGAGTGAATGCCGTTTGCGCCCACAAATGCGATGTCGGGGCGAAGTTTGTAGGCGGCCTCCACGGTGGACTGCCCGACGGCGGCCTGCGTCAGTCCGCGGACACGGCCGCCAAGGATCTGGAGTGCGATGCCCTGCGTGGAGGAAAGTTTGCCGGCGATGGGAATGGCATGGGTGATTACCACGAGTTCATCGTTTCCATTGGCCGATGGTGTCCGCTGGGCCAGCAGGTCCGCCAGGATTTCCGTGGTGGATCCTGCGTCCAGCAGGATGCTGCCTGTCGTAAGTTCCGGGATAAGCGCCAAGGCCGCGTTTGCGATGCGAAGCTTCTCTATCTGACGTTGGACCGCACGTTCCAGGATGCTTTCTTCACGTGTGCTGAGACGGTCCGACGGGACGGCCCCACCGTGGACTCGCCTCAGGTTCCCCGAGACTTCAAGGGCTGCGAGATCCCGGCGGACTGTCTCAGTAGTGATGCTGAAACGGTCGGCGAGGTCGGTAACGCTCACCCGTCCGCGCTCTGCGACGAGTGCGGAGATCAGTTGCTGGCGCTCTTCTGCGAACACTTACCCTCCATTGCGGTAAAAGCCAAGATTTTCAGTTCAGCCACCTTGGTGACTGCTGTCACAACGTTGTGGAATTGCTTGACTCTATCTTTGTTTATGTTGGTAAGTCAATAGAAATCAACATAAACAAAGATCACTGGGGTGGGCTGCCTCCGGACAGGCCAAAGGGCATGCCGCGCTCCCTGTAGCGCGACATGCCCTCGTTCGGATCCCGACTGGGGGATTTGCCGGGATCCGGTCCTTGGATGTGCCCGGCGGACCCTAGGTCAGGGAGCGGGCGGTTCTCCCTGTCCGGGCGGCGACGGCATGGTCGGTCCGGGCGTGGGGTCAGGAATGGGCGGTGGCCCAGGCTCCGGCAAGGGGACGGGCTCGGGAGTAGGGCCGGGCTCCCGGGTTGGATCCGGACTTGGATCGCGTGTGGGATCAGGCTGTGAAGGGTCCGGTGGGAACTCGCTCATGATCAGGCGCTCCTTCGGTGTGAGGGGTGTTTTGGTCCCGGACTTTTGGGGACGGCGGAGGGGTTTCGCTGGGAATCCCACCCGGCGGCCCTGTAGTCAATGGGCAAATTGTCCGGATCCGGCGGGTCGGGAAGTTTGTGCCTGCTGGCGGGCCGCGGCGTGGAACCTGTTGTGGACGTTTCTTTCCTCTGTGATTCTGCGTGCATGCTTTCCCTCCCTGTAGCTCCGAAACTGCTGTGTGCCGGCCCTCAGTCCGGGATTTCCATGCGGAAACCGCACTGGCACCCCAGGATGCGGGTGTTGATGAGTACCTCGTAGATCCGCAACTGTCCACCGGGCTTCAGGGCAAGGGGAGCCTGGATCCTCCGCAACTCGCAGCTCTTGGTTTTCATGGGCTCACCGCAGTGCAGGTACTGGCCGCCGAATTGAAGGACACCCTGCGAGACGCCGGGACGGTTCAGTATCACCGCAACCCTCTGAACGGAGGCGATCTGTTGGTAGGCGTACTTGCAGGCATGGCATTCATAGCTGACGTCAACCATGTTGGGCGCGGGTGGATAGTGCGACTGGATGGAATTCACCAGCAAGTGCTTGTCCGAATTGCACCGCTGGCACCAAAGAGGTTGGTCAGGCGGTTGGTGGGCTTCGTCCGGGACTCTGGACGCTGGCTGGGCGGGCATGGGTGTAACCTCTGCATCAAAAAATGCGGGACGCCCGTCTGCATGAGCTAAAAGCCTGGGTCCTGTGATGGGGACTGTTAGCAAGATTGTGCACATAGGTGCACCGCAGATGCAAGGATTTTTGCGGCCTTTCGCCCGAGGGTGACAAGCCGAACCCGGACGACCGTAAACTAAGGCATGGACGAAATGAACGTTGAATTGGCGCTGCCTGATGCCGCGTCAGCGCCCGACGATTCTTCGGTGCCTGAACGGCTGCAGGACCTTGTGATCGACAGCGAAGACGTGGGTGGATTCCTGGGAGAACTCGCTGTGTTCTCGGCTGCGGCCGTGTCCCAGGCCGTTGGCATGAATGTTCATTGTGGCATCACCCTTAGCCGGCGCCGCCGTACGGCAACGGTGGCCGGCAGTACCCACGAAGCCAGGCTGATCGATGAAGTTCAGCAGGCCTACGGTGATGGGCCGTGCCTGGAGGCGATGCGCAGCCACGCAACCGTGCATGTTCCCCATACTTCCACCGAGGAGCGGTGGCCGGAGTACTGCACGGTGATTGCGGAGCGTGGTCATCTTTCCGCCCTCTGCGTCCCGCTGGAGCTGGATGAAGGAGCCACTGCGGCCTTGAACTTCTTTGCTCCGCAGATCGACGCCTTCGATGCAGCCACCATCCAAAATTGCGAGCTGTACGCCAGCCAAGCCGAGCGCTCCCTGCGGTTGGCTGTGCGGATAGGCGTGAAGCAGCAACATGCTGATGACCTCCAGGAGGCCATGCAGTCAAGGACTGTCATCGACCTTGCCTGCGGCATCATCATGGGGCAGAACCGCTGTACCCAGGAAGAAGCATTCCAGATCCTCAAGAAGGCCTCGAGTACCCGGAACCAGAAGCTGCGGGTCGTCGCCGAGTCGTTGGTCAAGACCGTGGCGCAGCAGGCTCCCGTTGCCCACTTTGAGGCCTGACCCCACAAAGGGTGCAAGCCGGCAAACCCATGACTTGTGACGCGCGCCACTGGTGAACTACATTTTAGGTGGGTTAAGCAGATAGCCCTTGGAGTCTCATGACGTTGTGCCATCCCGGATGGACCAAGAACTGCACCTTTAGCCGTGGCCGCTTTCGGCCGGCTCGCAGCGTGCCGCATGCAGGCTCCTTGGAGTACTAAAAGGAGAATGGCAATGACGCTTGGATCCCTGCCCGTCCCGAAGCCTGCGCGAGAGACAGAACCCGCAACTGCCGAGACCGGGGTACGTCCTTGGTGCACAGCTTGCGGCACTGATTCCTACATTTTTGTGGAAACGGTGGTGGAAGCGGAAGCGAATCAGTCAGAGGTTGTCGAAGTCAGCTACACCTGCAGCGAGTGCGATACGTTCTATGCCCACACAGTCCGCCTGGAGTCATTGGTACCGGAGATCCAGCGGGAATTTCTTTCCACTTCGGCAGCGGGACTCTGGTTCAGCTGTACCCATTGCGGCGATCCGATGACCTTGGGGCGTCCCGCCGAGCGGGTGATTGAGGCCCCCCGGACCACCGATGATCCGGAAAGCCCCAGCCTCCTGGAGGTCTACTTGCAGACGCAGGTGCTGCATTGCCGTTGCGGTTTCCAAATGGAGGTTCCACGCCACGTTGGATGACCGCCGTCTCTGAATAACTCATCGCGGGGAGGGGTGGCTGTGCGCACGTTTGGTGTTGAAGAGGAACTGCTGATCGCGGATCCCGCGGACGGCTTGCCGTTGGCGCTGGCGGCCGACGTCCTGGACGTGGCAGCTCCTCGGAGTGGGGAGGCCGGGCGCGGGGAGTATGGCGCTGATGAAGCGACGCTCAAATCGGAGTTCAAGCAGGAGCAAGTGGAGGTCAATTCACGCCCCTGTAGAACTGCGGCCGAGCTCCGTGCTGAAATCCGTGCCGGACGGGCGATGTCGGACGAGGCCGCGAGGGCCGTGGGTGCGCGGGTTGCCGCGCTGGCCACACCCCCGGTTTTTCATGCCACGCCTACCTTGGGTAATCAGCGGTACAGCACCATGGGCAACGAGTTTGGGTTGATAGCGCGCGAGCAGCTCACCTGCGGCTTCCACGTGCACGTCTCCATCGAGTCGCCCGAGGAAGGTGTCGCAGTCCTGGACCGGATGCGCCATTGGCTGCCCGTACTCCTGGCGTTGAGTGCGAACTCGCCGTTCTGGATGGGGGCCGATACCGGCTTTGCAAGCTACCGTACCCAGATTTGGAACAGGTGGCCCACGGCCGGACCCATGGACGTTTTCGGTTCCGCCGATGGCTACCGGGCAGTGCTTTCCGAGCTTCTGGAGACGGGAGTTCCGCTGGATGAAGGCATGATCTATTTCGATGCCCGGCTGTCCAGGGGGCACCCCACGGTTGAAGTGAGGATCGCCGACGTCTGCCTCTACGCCGAAGATGCACTGACCATTGCGGTCATCGCGCGTGCCCTGGTGGAAACAGCGGCCGCCGAATGGCGGAGCGGCGGGCCGCCGTCGAGCACCATGACCCCCGTTATTCGTATGGCGAACTGGAAAGCCAGCCGGTTTGGTGTCAGCAACCAGCTGCTCCACCCGCTGGAGCAGCAGCCCTATCCCGCCGCGGACGTGGTGGGCGCCCTGCTCCGACACGTCCGCCAAGCCTTGAGCGAGGCCGGGGACTGGGGGCTCGCGCGGGCTGGAGTCGCGAACATTCTGCGCCGCGGAACCGGCGAGCGGCTGCAACGCCAGGCGTACGGTCAACGGCGCCGATTGTCCGACGTCGTGTCCGCCGCCATTGCGTCGACGCACCAGGACGGTGAACTGTCCGACGCCGGCCGGGGGAGTGTCTAGCCGGCCGGCGGCGCCGGGATCAGCCGTGGGTGGTGCGGGTGCTATTTCCCCAGGGATGGCGGGAGGGGCCGTCGCGCGGGCCCCCCGGCGGGGGGGGGGGGTGCGGGGGGGCCCGGGCGCGGCGGGGCGAGGGGGGGCGCGGCACGCGGGGAGGGCCCAGCCGCCCCCCCCCGG
>NZ_JAJOHP010000118.1:0-8433 GCF_021109375.1 Arthrobacter sp. AK01 | reverse complement strand
CTTTCATCACGCCCCCCGCGGCCCCCTTTTTGTGGGGGCGCCCCCCCCCCGTCGTTCATTGCTTTGATGCCTTAGCGGGCTTCGAGCGCTGCCTTGGCCTTGGGGTCCGAGTCGTTCAGGAACTTCTCGATCCGCTCCGGCTCTTCAGCCTCGCCGATAGCGGAGGCCGCACGGCCCAGCGCGTAGAGCGCACGCAGGAAGCCCTGGTTGGGCTCGTGCTCCCACGGGATGGGTCCGACGCCGCGCCACCCGTTGCGGCGCAGGGAATCCAGGCCGCGGTGGTAGCCGACACGAGCGTAGGCGTAGGACTCGATGGTCCGGCCTTCGGCCCAGGCTTCCTCCGCGAGGATGGCCCACAGCAGGGACGACGTGGGGTTCTTCTCCACGAGGTCCAGTGCTTCCTTGCCGAGAGCCAGGTGCTGGTAGATCTCGGTTTCGGCGGGCAGGAGCGTGGGCTCCGGCCCCATCAGGTTCTTCCGGAATTCGTCCGACATTAGAAGGTCTTGCCCACCGATCCGAGCTGCTGGGCGGCTTCGACGATGCGCGCGGCCATACCGGCTTCAGCCGAAGCACCCCAAACGCGGGGATCGTAGGTCTTCTTGTTGCCCATTTCGCCGTCGATCTTCAGCACGCCGTCGTAGTTGGCGAGCATGTGCCCGGCCACCGGACGGGTGAACGCGTACTGGGTGTCAGTGTCGATGTTCATCTTGATGACACCGTAGGAAACAGCGTCAGCGATTTCCTGCTCCGTGGAGCCCGAACCGCCGTGGAACACCAGGTCAAACGGGTTTTCCTTGCCGATCTTCGCGCCAACCTCGGCCTGGATCTGCTTAAGCAGTTCCGGGCGGAGCTTCACGTTGCCCGGCTTGTACACACCGTGCACGTTGCCGAAGGTCAGCGCGGTGAGGTAGCGGCCGTTTTCGCCGGCACCCAGTGCCTCGATCGTGGCCAGCGCGTCCTCGGTGGTGGTGTAAAGCTTCTCGTTGATTTCGTTCTCAACACCGTCTTCCTCGCCACCAACAGTGCCGATTTCAACCTCGAGGATGATCTTCGCAGCAGCGGCACGCTCCAGCAGTTCACGGCCGATGCGCAGGTTCTCCGACAGGGTCTCGTGCGAGCCGTCCCACATGTGCGAGTTGAAGATCGGGTCCTTGCCGGCCTTGACGGCTTCCTCGGACGCGGCCAGCAACGGCAGGACGAAGTCCGCCAGCTTGTCCTGCGGGCAGTGGTCCGTGTGCAGGGCGATGTTGACGTTGTAGTTCTTGGCAACTTCGCGGGCGAACGCGGCGAAGCCCAGGGAACCGGCCACCATGTCCTTGACCGAAGCGCCGGACCAGTAGGCTGCGCCACCGGTGGAAACCTGGATGATGCCATCGGATTCGGCCTCGGCGAAACCGCGGATCGCAGCGTTCAGAGTCTGCGACGACGTCACGTTGACCGCGGGGAAAGCGAATCCGCCAGCCTTCGCACGGTCGATCATCTCGGAGTAAATCTCTGGGGTTGCAATGGGCATGGTGACTCCTATGCTGAATTCGTCTGTGGGTTGGTAACCCTGGAGTAGACCGCTTACGGCTAGCACCCATCCTAGCGATATCCGCCGGGACGCCGTGTTTCGGGTCACTGTGGCACTTAACACTTCCGCCGAGTTGGCACTCTTGCCATCTCGGCGCAGGGCTAAGCGACTGGCTGCTGGAACACGTGCCGGCGGACCCAGGCGTGCATGGCGATCGCTGCGGCCGACGCCGCATTCATGGACCGGGTGGATCCGAACTGCTCAATGGACAGGGTTGCGACGGCGGCTTCGTGCACCTCGGGCGTAAGGCCCGGGCCCTCCTGGCCGAACACCAGGACGCACTTCCTGGGAAGGTCGAAGGTTTCAAGCGGCACGGAATCCGGGAAGATATCGATGCCGATTACAGCAAGCCCCTCCCCCTCGGCCCACTGGACAAAGTCCTCAACGGTGGGGTGGTGGCGGACGTGCTGGTAGCGGTCGGTGACCATGGCCCCGCGACGGTTCCACCGCCGTCGGCCAATGATGTGGACCTCTTTGGCGAGGAACGCGTTGGCGGTCCGCACCACGGTGCCGATGTTGAGGTCGTGCTGCCAGTTCTCGATGGCGATGTGGAATTCGTGGCGCTTGGAATCAAGGTCGGCCACGATCGCCTCGTGTTTCCAGTACCGGTACTGGTCCACCACGTTGCGGCGGTCACCATCCCTCAACAGGTCCGGGTCCCAGTGCTCACCAAACGGCAACTCACCTTCCCAAGGCCCGACGCCGACCTCGGGTTTCGCTTCTGCCTCGCCGTCCGGTGTCGTTTCAGCAGGCGTGGGCAGGGCTGTGGTGGGGGGAAGGTCAGTCACCCCTCAACTTTAGCCCTGCCCTGTTGCCCGTTTTGATCGGGCTTCGGCCAGCGGACCTAGCCCATCTTCCACTTGTTGATGCGGTAGGAGTTGGCCAGCTGTTCGAAGAGCCCGGGGTGGGCATCCCAGTATTCCTTGTGTCCGCTGACGCCCAGCATCTGGGGTGTACCCCACGGTGTCACGGAGAACAGGTTGACGGCCTGGATTGCTTCGCCGCGGGCGTTGGTGCAGGTGAAACCAATGACTACTGCGGCGCCACGGCGGAATTCACGGATTTCCGGCATCGAGGTTTTGAAATCGGACGTGCACTTGTGGCCTACCAGGTTCTGGGGAAGTTCGGTGGCCGTCATGCCCTTGTACCGGGCCTCGATGTCCTCGATGGCCTTCTTGACCTCTGCGGGATCCTTGCCGAACTTGCCTTCCTCGGACTCCGCGAAGAATGCGTAGGCGAGCGCGATTCCGTCGCCGTCGGTCTCAACCGTGCCCTGGGCCTTCTTCTGGATCTCCTCACCCGTGGTGGGGTCCTTGGTGATGCCGAACGACTCATCGTGGGTCCATTCGGCAAGGTACTGGAAGGACGATTCGCCGGTGACCCACTTGCTGAACAGGGGGTCGCCGTCGGCCGGAACGTTGGTGGGTCCGGCGAATTCTTCCCATACTGCAGGCAACGGAATGGCGTCAGCGGGCATATCGGTGGACGCCGACGCGTCACCGGAGGGTTCCGGCTCGGCGGACGGCTCGGCGGACGGCTCAGCCGCCGCGTCCGACGCTGCGTCAGAGGATGTCACCGACGGCGTTTCGACAGCCGTGGGCTTGGTCATTGCGGGGATCAGCCATGTGAACGCCACGACCAACGCAATAATCACGACGACGGCGACCCCACCCAGGATGAGGAACAGGGACTTCCTGTTGTGGTCGCCCGGGTTCTGGCCGGGTCCGCCGGGCTGTCCGGGGTATCCGGGCTGTCCGGGTCCGCCGGGCTGTCCTGGGTATCCGGGCTGGGACGGGTTGCCTGCACCGGGCGGCGGGAATCCTGGCTGTCCCTGCGGCACAGTGTTGGACGCTGCTGGGAATGCCTGCGTCGGTGGCTGCTGCGCCGGGAACGCTTCAGTCTGGCCCTCAGGCTGGTACGTGGGCTGCGTCTGCCCCGGCTGGTACTGGCCATACTGGCCTTGGCCGGTGTCGTAGCGGGGCTGCGGCACGCCGTCGGGGTTGTAGGGAGGCTGCGGCACTCCGTTGTTGTTGCTCATGGACAGGCCCTTTCAGAGGTAGTGAGTGGGGACCTGCTCCAGCGCGGCGACACAAGAAATCCGCCGTGTCGATCCCCCGACCCACGGTGGTGGCACGCCTGCGCCGCCCCAAGCGTAGTCGAGCATGAGGCTCCAGGCGCAAGTCACAGCGGATAATCCGCATGGGCAGAACTACCCACATAAGAGGGATTGCAGGAGGTTAAGGGGGCGGATTGATGAAAGACTGGATGGCAGTGCATGAACAATCCCAGCCGGAGGCAAATATGGCAGAAGAATCCACGCCCCACACATCCACGTCCGTTTACCGGAACGGCCACGAAATCGAATGCTGGCTCACTGACATGGACGGCGTCCTGGTCCATGAAAACCAGGCGATCCCCGGCGCAGCTGAACTCATCCAGCGCTGGGTAGATACCTCCAAGCGCTTCCTTGTGCTGACCAACAACTCCATCTTCACCCCGCGTGACCTTGCCGCCCGCCTCCGTGCGTCCGGCCTGGAAGTCCCCGAAGAGAACATCTGGACCTCCGCACTGGCCACCGCCCAGTTCCTGAAGGACCAGGTCCAATCCTCGGACTCAGGCAACCGCGCCTACACCATCGGCGAGGCCGGCCTTACTACCGCACTGCACGAGGCCGGGTTCATCCTCACTGACACCGATCCCGACTTCGTGGTCCTCGGGGAGACCCGCACCTACTCCTTCGAAGCGATCACCATGGCCGTCCGCCACATCCTGGCCGGTGCACGCTTCATCGCGACCAACCCGGATGCCACCGGTCCTTCCAAGGACGGCCCCATGCCCGCAACCGGCGCCATCGCGGCCATGATCACCAAAGCGACCGGCCGCGAGCCGTACATCGTGGGCAAACCGAACCCCATGATGTTCCGCTCCGCCATGAACCAGATCGATGCCCACTCCGAGACCACGGCTATGATCGGCGACCGAATGGACACGGACATCGTGGCGGGCATGGAAGCTGGCCTGCACACGGTCCTGGTGCTCAGCGGCATCACCCAGCGGGAGGAAATCGTGTCCTTCCCGTTCAGGCCCAATCAGATCCTGAACTCCGTGGCCGACCTCAAGAGCCAAATCTAGAAGGATAGAACCATGGCTGTGCTCAATCTGCGTCCCCTGGCCGGCGGCCGGATTCTCAGGGGGAGCCAGCCCTTCGGTATGGATGCCGCTGCAACGTCCGGCTTCCTGGCGGAGCACGGCATCCAGGCCATCGTGGACCTGCGCAGCGAGCTGGAGCGGTCCTTGGTTCCATGGTTGATTCAAGACGACCGGTTGATTCAGGACGACGGGTTGATTCACGACGGCGGCGCGGTCCCGCCCGCCGTCGAACTCGTCAATAACCCACTGGACCCCAACGCCGTGGCGGGCTCGCTCCAGGCAGTCGAAACGGCCGAGGATCTTGGCGACCTTTATCTGGGCTGGATCCGGATACGGCCTGAGTGGGTTGCTGACGCACTGCGTCCCGTCGCCCGAGGCAAACGCACTTTGGTGCACTGTTCGTTGGGTAAGGACCGGACAGGCGTGGTGTCGGCGATCGGGTTCCTGGCATCCGGCGGGACCGAGGATCAAGTGGTGGCTGACTACGCCGCAACCACAGCCAACCTGCCGGATGTCCTGAAGATCATGGCAGAGACATGGCGCCTCAGCGTCCCGTCAACCCCGGCGGAGTACTTCAGCCCTGACCTCATGATCCTGCAAAGTCCCGAAGCTGCGATGCGGCGTTTTCTGGCCGGTTTCGCGCAGGAGTTCGGCGACGTTCACGGCTTCCTGCGCGAGGCGGGCCTTACCGCCGTCGAGGTTGATTCGCTGCGTGAAGCGCGCTGACCGGAGTAACCTACACCGGGCGGATAACCTTGCCATTCGGCTCCTGGAATGACGGTTCCTCGGGCTCGGGCGGGAGCGGCTGGAGCTCATTCTGGACGCGTTCCAGCAACGGACGGTACACACTCCCGTTCCATTGCGGGCTCGCGTGCGCTGGCCGGGCGCCCTCTGTGCTGAGCGTAGGCATCGCCATGTTGGCGCCGAACACCTTGCTCCACCCGGCGCGCGCAGACTCGTAATTCACGGTGCCGTCTTTGGAGTTGCCCATGAACGCCATCTTGGCGCCACCGATCTTTCCAGCCAGGCGGAGTCCGTCGAAGTGGTAGATGTACGCCGACTCCGTCTGGATCAGCACGCTGGAAGGGGCGATCGGCGAGAGCTGTTCCAGGCTTTGGTCGAGGATTTGCCGCCAGGTGCGCTCGTCCTTGTGCGCCACGCGCTCCCCCAGTTCATAGCCGCCGCGCAGGACCGACGGAATACGGAACCCGTTTTCGTACAGGAAGACCACGCCGTCGAACCAGCTCTGGTCCAAGACGTCCGCCCGGCTGAACGGGCTCGAGTCCAGGACGATCAACTGTGTTTCAACGCCGTGCAGCTCCAGCAGCCGGGCGGCCACTTGCGTGGCCAGCATCCCACCGAAACTGTGGCCGTAGAAGTACAGCTTCTCCAACTCCAGTTCACGGACGTGCAGGATGATTGCGCGGACGACCTCGTCCACGTCCAGGCCCAGGTTGGAATATCCGACGGCGGCCAGACGGCCGCGCTGGTGCAGGGCCGGGCGCAGGGTGTTGAGAATCCATTGAGCTTCTTCCCAGCTCGTTTTGTACCCGGGGAAGAGGATCCAGCTGGCCTTGGGAAAGTAAAGGTCCGAGTACGGATCCGGGACGCGGAGGATCTTGGTTGCCCGGCGCTCGGCCTGCACATGCCGGGTAAAGAGCATGTCCCCCGCGAGCGCTGCCGAGGCTCCGGCGGTGATGAGGAAGTTGCGGCGGGACGTCGTCTTGAGCCGGGCAGCGTAAGGCAGGATCCGGGCCCATGCGCCCGGATCCTCTGCCTTCCCCGCTTCTGGAGAAGCCGGCACCGGGAGGTTTTCGTCCACCTCCGGAGGTGCCGGGAGCTTCCCTACTTGAACGTCCACGCAGCAAGCATAGGCTTCGAAAGGCGGTGCCTCACAGCCCCGCAGTTTGTGTACAGCTGATGCCCTTAAGATGCGCCTTTAAGGTCAAGAGCTGTACAAAAACTCCTTAGCTGAGGCCCAGCTCGTCCTTGCCGAAAGCGAAGAGGTACGGCACACCGGTTTCGGCTTCGATCTTCTCTTTCGCGCCGGTGTCGCGGTCGACGATCACGGCGACGGCCACCACGTTGCCACCCGCCTTGCGGACACCTTCGACGGCGGTCAGGGCAGACCCGCCGGTGGTGGACGTGTCCTCCAGGACCACAACGTTGCGGCCTTCAACCGAGGGACCTTCCACCTGGCGGCCCATGCCGTAGGACTTCTGGGCCTTACGGACCACGAAGGCATCCACGGCACGCCCGGCGTCGGCAGCAGCGTGCATCACGGCGGTACCGACGGGGTCGGCACCCATGGTGAGTCCGCCGGCGCACTCAACTGAAACGCCGGCGTCGTCGATCATGGCCAACATGACCTGGCCCACCAGCTTGGAGGCCTCGTGGTGCAAGGTGATGCGGCGAAGGTCGATGTAGTAGTCCGCTTCCTTGCCGCTGGAGAGGATCACCTTGCCGCGGACCACCGCGAGTTCTTTGATGAGTTCAAGAAGGCGGGCGCGGGCAGCAGCAGTGTCAGGCGTGGAAGTCATGGCTCCTAGTTTAGTGGGAACGGAGCTTTGTGAAGGGCAGGGGCCGCCGTGGTGGAGCGGATCACCAAGCGGGGATTGACCATCTGTTCGCCGCTGCCTCCGTCTCCCTCCAGTTGCTGCAGCACCGCTTCCATGCAGCGGCGGCCCAATTCCTCGAAATCCTGCTTGATGGTTGTCAGTGGCGGCATGAAGAACTCTGCCTCCGGCTGATCGTCATAGCCCACCACGCTGATGTCTCCCGGAACCTCGTACCCGGCTTCCTGTACAGCCCGGAGGACGCCCACGGCCATCTGGTCGTTGGCGACGAAAACAGCGGTGATGCTGTGGTGTCGGAGGAGTTCCAGGCCGGCGCGGTAGCCGGATGCTGCGTCCCATGTGCCCTGGAGCAGAACCTCGGCTTCAAGGCCTGCACTGCCCAGCGCTTCCTGCCATCCTTTGATGCGTTCGGCAGCGTCGATCCAGTGTGGCGGTCCCGAAATGTGCGCAATATTCCGGTGCCCCAAAGCGATCAAGTGCTGTACAGCCAGACGGGCTCCCAAACGTTGATCCAGGGAGGCGCCGGTCAGCTGGTTTCCGGCACCCGCTCCCACGGCGACGATCGGCACGGGGACCGAAACGTCGCCCAGGACGGCCAGTACGTCAGGGTGCGGAACCAGGATGACGATGCCGTCCACGGATTGGTTTCGGAAGTGGGCGATGGCGTCGTTGACGCTGTCGCTGGTCACTTCGCGAAGGTTGGCGATGCTGACGAAGTACCCCGCTTCCCTTCCCGCCTGTTCAACACCCAAGAGGGTGTTGGCAGGCCCGAACTGGCCTGTCTCGCAGGCGAGCACCCCAATGGTCCGGGATCGCCGCGTCACCAGGCTGCGGGCTGCCGTGTTACGGCGATAACCAAGCACTGCGATGGCGGATTCCACGCGTTCCTTGGTCTTGCCGCTGACGTTCGGGTGGTGGTTCAGCACACGGGAGACGGTCTGGTGCGAGACACCTGCCATCTTCGCGACGTCGCTCATCACTGGCGGTGGGGGGGGGGGCGCGGCGGTTTGGTACGGTGTGTCCGGCTGGTGTGACGCCCCGGCGCCCCCGCCGGCCGGCGGGGCGCGGCCCGCGGGCGGGGCGGGGGGGCGGCGGGCCGCCCGCCCCCCCCCCCCCCCCCCCCTCCCCCTGATG
>NZ_JAJOHP010000117.1:0-8727 GCF_021109375.1 Arthrobacter sp. AK01 | reverse complement strand
CCGTCGCCCCCAAACTCGGACTCCCCCAACGCGACCGCGGCGCTGGCCGACCCACCAAGAAGGACCGTAGGGATATGGAGAAGCTGCGGGGGTAGGTTGTGGTGGCGGGCACTTATCCACAGGCCGCCATTTCTGACATGAAACCTTCTCCGACCCCGGCCTAGACTGACCGGCACACCGCCAAACAGCTGCTGGGGAGCCTGTCATGCCACGCCTTTCGTCTGCCACTTTTCGTATCTTGAATGCCGGGAAACTGGTCACGGGAGTGGCATTGGCGCTCCTTCTCAGCGGTTGTCAGGGCGTTTCCACGCCCAGCGCCTCACCCTCAGAAACAAGTTCGACGACGGCGTCGCCCACCACGAGCGCTACGGTCCCGGCGGCTTCGGCTACTCCTTCAGCGGCGGCCGCGTACAAGCCCGCGGATGCCAAGGGAAAGGCACAGAATGTGCCGGTTCCCGTGATGCCCGACCTGGCGAAGGAGAACTCGAAGGTTGGGCTGGAGGCGTTTATTGGGTACTACTATGCCCAGTTGAGCTACAGCTACGAAACCGGGTCAACAGAACAATTAGCGCCCCTTAGTAGTCCCACCTGCACCCTATGTACTTCCCTCCGCAAAGGCATTGAGGCTGGTTGGCAAGACGGTCGGTGGATCGCCGGGGCCACAATCAGATCGGCAACGGTTGAAACTACCTTTGATCTATCCGCGTCAACTCAAGTCGCCGCCGTGCAGGTCATCCAGGAGCCAATCGAAATCAGGGATAAAGAAGGATCTCTGTATCAGGAGCCGACAGTTGCAACGAACTCCGCGAGTCGAGCGGAGCTGCGGTTTGCGGATCAGCGCTGGCTACTGGTCGACCTTGGTCTGATCCGTTAGTCCATGCATAAATTCACGCGAAGCATCAGCGTTCTTATGATTTCTGTCTGCATGTCATTTCTGTTTCAGAGCGCACTCGCCGAAGCGAAAGAGCCAAAAATTGACATCGGCTACGTCGAGAATGGTTTGGAACTGGCCGGCACTCAATGGACAAGGGACCCCGTCACCGGCGAGTTCATTCCGAAAATCGACGGTTCGCCGGCCGCCGAGGACCCGAACCAGTACATGGCTGACGTTCACTGCCGGTCTGGCGGAACGGATACACCAGACAAGGGTTGCCTGACGATGGAATGCCCGGCCAAGACACCTGACGGAGAAGAAGGCACCCCGGTGATCTGGAGGCAGGCACCGAAATCCATCACTAGTCCCACATGGACGGACTACCCAGCCGTCAGCGGACCGACGTGCCTATACGACCCTGAACCTGAGAACGTCCTGGCCAACATCGCCGCCCGCATCCTCACCGACTTCCGACAACTACCCGTCAGCCCCGGAACCCTCGAAGCCCAGCCGTTCCCGCACACCCTCAAAGGCGGCCCCACCAACTTCTACGCCACCGCTGGAGAGCAAGGCTTCGACGTCACCATCCTCGGCCAAGCCGTCCACCTGACGGCAACACCGGCGAGCTACACCTACGCCTTCGGCGACGGAACAACCCTCGGACCAACACCGGTGGCCGGCTACTCCATCCCCGAGGCAGAGTGGCTCAGCAACAAGACGCGCACCAGCCACATCTACACCGAAACAGGCAACTACCAAGCCACCCTCACGGCAAGCTTCACCGGCACCTACTCCGTCAACAACGGCCCACCACTACCCATCAACGGAACACTCGACATCACCACACCGGCCAAAACCATCCACGTCTGGAAAACAGAAAGAGCACTCGTAGCCGACACCTGCCAGGAAAACCCCAAGTCATGGGGCTGCCCCGGCGCAGAGAGCGGATAACCCGTGAGCGGCTCGGCGGAGCTTAGGAGAACCAGGTGTCCGGAGGGCCCATGAACAGCAGGAAGCTAAACACTGCGCCCACGGCCACGAGTGTCACAACAACGGCAAGGATGGGATTCCTCAACACCCAGGCCTGGGCTTTTTCGAATCCTCCCTTAGGCGCATCGCCACCGGCGGCCAAGCGCCAGTCGCCGGCGAGGAGGCCGCGACGGTCGAGGGATTTCTCCATGGGGATGGTGGCGTAGGGAATGACAGCCGACGCAATGGCAAGGAGTCCTGTGCGGGTTGTCCACTTCTGGTTGATCCAGGTGAAAGCGGCAGTCGCTGCATAGCAAAGGAACACGAAGCCGTGGATGCCTCCGGCGATACTCACCCCCACGTCGGTGGTCCGCGTGACGTACTTGAGGAACAGCCCGATCAGCAACAACGTCCATGTCACGGCCTCGGCAAAAGCGACGGTACGGAACAAGGTGCGGGGCTGCATGGAAGTCCTCAGGTAGAAAACGGGAGACACATCCAATTTACCGTGGTGGACGGACTCTTGAGGAATCACCCGGTATGGGAAGCGCCTGCCGGTTGCGGATGCGGGAATCACCGAATTCGATGGCAACCGGAGCGATTTCGACCACGGGCTCGTGCCGCGTACGGGCTTTACCCACAGCAATATGTGGAACCCACCGCGGCGACCTATAGCCAAGGGCGGGTGAGCTCAGGATGAAGTCGTCAACGTTGTCGAGACCCAATTCGTCCAGCAAAAGGTGCAGACCCTGCAGCAAGAGAGCCTGATAGTCGTGAACTTCCAGCGGAACATCCACTTCGAGACCCATGACGCGTCCGCCGCCCAAAGGAATCAGCTTGTCTGACTTGCCTAAAAACGCGGCCAGGACGGGGATCTCCGTCAGCCAACTGGCAATTTCAGGAAGCACGTCCTCCGGCTTCGCTGCTCCCTTGGTCCACGCTGCGATGTCATGGGCCAGGTCGTCGAGAATCCCGACATGCAGCAGGGTCATATGTAAGCCCGAGGGATTTCGAAGCGAATCGACGAAGCGGTTAAGGCCCTCGTAGTCCGAGGCACCGGCCCCAACACGGAGAACGGGTACCTCAACGGTGACGCGAGGTCCATGCGGTTTGCTTCCAGTGGGGTTGCTGGCCGTCATGGTTGCCATTATGCGCCGGCCGCGAAGCAAGCGGGAGGCCGACGGCGGAACTCGGCTTCCGCCGTCGTGCGTTGTTCCTTACTTCTTGGAGCGGGCCTGGACCAGGTTGGCAAACGGAAGCCGACCGAAGGCCGCAATGAAATCAGCGTGGTAGGTCGCTTCGGCGGCATTGACTTCGCTTGCAGGAAGCTCCTTCCATGCAATCACCAAGTCCAAGGCATCACGCAGTTGCCAGATGAGCCGCGCGTCCCAGACAACGGTCGGACGTCCGCGGCCGTAATCCATGAACTCCTGGATCTGCTTGCGGAGCCCGCGGTTACCCTGGCTGCCGGCACTCGCTTTGCCGAGGTACACCACAGAAGCGTCCGGAATCCACTCTGCTTCCAGTGCTTCCCGTTTGAGGGAGGGGTCCTTCTTCTTGAACGTTCCGGCGGCGCTCTTGCTAAGGAACATGGGCTCGAAGTCGGCCGGGCGGAGGATCGCAAAGATGCCGGGTCCTTGGGGGATCCTCATGGGATCGAGTTCGTCGAGCGGCCGGAACCCGGTGAACCCGTCGTCGGTGAGGGACTTTCTGGTGAAGAGCATGGTCCATTGTGTCAAGGATGGGTGGTCGGGTGGATGGCCAAGGCGGCTTCCCGTACCGCTGTGCCGTATCCGGGAAGTCGGCGTACGGCGACATTTGCGAATTTCGCCGTACGGCGACAGAGGGCAGTACCAGCTTCCAAACCCTGAAGCGGTTCTTTCAGCGTTGACAGGCCCTTGTGACCCGTGCCATATTCAAAGCGTGAACCTGTCAGACAGCCGGACAGCCGGACAGCAAGAGCCCCAGGGTGCGCATATGCCCATCTCCCGCATCTCCGCAGCTGAAGCGGTCTTCGCGGCCCTGAGGCGAGCCATCGAGGGCGGCCAGTTCGATATCGGCACCAAGTTGAGCTCCGAAGCAACGCTCGCTGGTCAGTACGGCGTCAGCCGCTCCGTCATCCGGGAAGCGCTGAGGTCCTGCAACACGTTGGGCCTCACGGTCACCAAAACCGGCAAAGGCACGTTCATCGTGGCGAACAAGGTTGCTAACGACCTTACCTTGGGTCAGTACAGTGCACGGGATCTCAACGAGGCACGTCCGCACATCGAGATTCCGGCGGCCGGGCTCGCCGCCCAGCGCCGCACTGATGAGGAGCTGGAGCACCTCAAGGAAATCGTCCAGGAAATGCTCAGCGAGAACGACCCCGAAGCCTGGGTGAACCTGGACGCGAGCTTCCATTCAGCCGTGGCCCGCGCCAGCGGAAACCGGGTGTTCGCCAGCGTCGTCTCGGATATCCGTGAGGCACTGGCCCACCAGTCCGAAACCCTTAACCTCGTAGCAGACCGGCAACACCGCTCGGACGAGGAACACGTTGCCGTGCTCAACGCGATCGAAGCGGGCGACTCCGAAGCCGCAAGTAAAGCCATGGCCGCCCACCTGCAGGCCGTCAGCGTGGCACTGGACACGATCCTCAGCAAATGACACACCCCAAGGACACCATCACCATGCCCGTCCCCGAAGCAATGGCCACACCCCAGGCCTCCGCGCACCAAGCCCCCAAGCATGTCCCGCTCGTCGAGGTAACCCGCGACGGCTTGGTGGAGAGCATCCACTACGGTTCGCTGATCGCCCTGCGGAGCAACCGCACCACCGCAGTGGAGGCCGGCGAGCCTGACGCCCCGATGTACCCGCGTTCAAGCCTGAAACCATTGCAGGCCGTAGCCCTGCTCAAGGCCGGCTTGGATATCCCCCAAAACCTCTTGGCCCTCACGGCGGCCAGCCACTCCGGTGCGCAGATGCACCAGGCTGGCGCCACTGAAATCCTGAAGCTGCACGGCCTCACAGAAGCGGCTCTGGGTAACAGCACGGACCTCCCGTACGGCGTCCCCGAGCGCGAAGAGTGGCTCCGCCAGGGCAACGGCCCTACCCAAATCGCGCAAAACTGCTCCGGCAAGCACGCCTCCATGACTGCCGTGTGCGTCATCAACGGCTGGCCTGTGGAGGGGTACCTGCATCCCGAGCACCCGCTGCAGGTCCTGGTCCGCGACACCATCACCGAACTCACCGGGGAGGAAGCGGCCGCAGTGAGTACTGACGGCTGCGGAACCCCGCTCTTCGCACACTCGCTGCACGGCATGGCCCGCGCTTATGGCCGCCTCGCGGCCGCCGACGAGAGCACTGACGAAGGCAAAGTCGCCCACGCCATGCGCCGCTTCCCGGAAATGGTGGCCGGCGAGGGCCGCGACGTCACCGCCCTCATGCGGGCCGTGCCAGGCCTGCTCGCCAAGGACGGCTTTGAGGGCCTCCAACTGGTGGGGCTCCCGGACGGCACGGGCATCGCCGTGAAGATTTCCGACGGCGGCGATCGCGCCCGCATGCCCGTCACCGTTGAGGTTCTTCGCCGGTTGGGCGTCGACGGCGGCAGCTTGGACACGCTTCAGAGCCCGCCCGTGCTGGGTGGCGGCCTTCCGGTCGGCGAACTCCGCGTAGCCCAAATTTTCAGCAACTAAACCAAGGACAGCTATGACCACCGTCGATCAGGCAATCCCACTCCGTTCCGAACACGACCTTCTGGGGGACCGAAACGTCCCTGCGGATGCTTACTGGGGCGTTCATACGCTCCGGGCTATCGAGAATTTCCCCATCACCGGACAGCCCCTCTCAACCAACAAGCACCTCGTCAGGGGTTTGGCTGCCGTGAAGCAAGCTGCGGCCCGCACCAACCATGAGCTTGGCCTCCTGGATGCCGAACGGGCAGGCGCCATCGAGCAGGCGTGCCAGGACATCATGGACGGCATGCTCCATGAGCAGTTCATGGTGGACGTGATCCAGGGCGGCGCGGGCACCAGCTCAAACATGAACGCCAACGAGGTCATCGCCAACCGTGCACTGGAAATCCTGGGTCACCCCAAGGGGGATTACTCCAAGCTGCACCCGAACGACCACGTCAACCTGAGCCAGTCCACCAATGACGTCTACCCGACGGCGGTGAACCTCGCCACGATCTTCTCCGTCAAGGAACTCCTCCTGGCACTTGAAGAACTCGAGGTCGCTTTCGCAGAGAAGGGCCGCGAATTCAGGACCGTGGTCAAGATGGGCCGCACCCAGCTCCAGGACGCCGTGCCCATGACCCTGGGCCAGGAGTTCGGCGGGTACGCAGTGACCATTGGCGAGGACCGCGCACGCCTGGACGAGTCGCACATGCTGATCCACGAGATCAACCTGGGTGCCACCGCAATCGGCACTGGCTTGAACGCCCCGGCCGGTTACGCCGAAGCTGCCTGCCGCCACTTGGCTGAAATCACAGGCCTTCCCCTCCTCACTGCTGCGGACCTCATCGAGGCCACCCAAGACGTGGGCGCGTTCGTTCACCTGTCCGGCGTCCTCAAGCGGGTGGCAGTGAAACTCTCCAAGATTTGCAACGACCTCCGCCTGCTGTCCTCCGGACCGCGTGCGGGTTTGGGCGAGATCAACCTTCCGGCTGTGCAGTCCGGCTCGTCGATCATGCCCGGCAAGATCAATCCGGTGATCCCGGAAGTGGTCAGCCAGGTGGCGTATGAAGTCATCGGCAACGATGTCACTGTCACCATGGCCGCGGAGGCGGGCCAGCTTCAGCTGAACGCCTTCGAACCGATCATTGTGCACAGCCTGCACAAGAGCATCTCGCACCTGGAAGCAGCGTGCCGCACCCTTACGGCACGCTGCGTCCGGGGCATCACCGCAAACACCGAACGGCTACGGCTTACCGTGGAGCAGTCGATCGGTCTCGTCACGGCATTGAACCCCCATATCGGTTACGCCTCCGCCACCGCTATCGCCCAGGAGGCGCTGGCAACGGGCAAGGGTGTGGCAGAGCTCGTTCTGGAGCACGGCCTGCTGACGGCAGCGCAGCTGGAAGAACTTCTCAGCCCCGAACGTCTGGCAAATCTCAGCAAACAGGTCGAAACTGACCACTAAGCCCAGCGGCTTTAGTCAGCCGTCCCGCCCGATGAGGCATACCGCCACGAGGCGCTGTCTTGCGTGCCCGAATCCCTGACCGGACGCGCCCAGGACACCCCCAACAGGACACTCCTAAGGATTCCAATGACCAATCCCATCACGGACCACACGGTCCCGGCCCAAGCGCACGCCAGCGAAAAAGCCCTCCACCAGGAGGACTCCGGCTACCACAAGGACCTCAAGCCCCGCCAGATCCAGATGATCGCGATCGGCGGCGCTATCGGCACCGGCCTGTTCCTGGGCGCCGGTGGCCGGCTCAATGCGGCCGGCCCGTCCCTTGTCATTGCGTACGCAGTCTGTGGCTTCTTCGCTTTCCTGATTCTTCGCGCCCTTGGTGAACTCGTTTTGCACCGCCCGTCGTCGGGGTCGTTCGTCTCCTACGCCCGTGAGTTCTACGGCGAGAAGGCAGCATTCGTCTCGGGTTGGTTCTACTGGATCAACTGGGCCACCACCACCATCGTGGACATCACCGCAGTGGCGCTATATATGAACTTCTTCGGCAAATACATCGCCTGGATGGGCGCCGTTCCGCAATGGGCCTGGGCGCTCATTGCCCTGGTGGTGGTCCTCTGCCTCAATCTGGTGTCCGTGAAGGTCTTCGGCGAAATGGAGTTCTGGTTCGCGCTGATCAAGGTGGCCGCGCTGGTGGCCTTCCTCCTTGTCGGCACCTACTTCGTCATCTTCGGCACCCCAGTGGATGGCCAGGAAGTGGGCTTCAGCCTCATCTCGGACAACGGCGGCGTCTTCCCGAACGGCATCCTGCCCATGATCATCCTCATGCAGGGTGTGCTGTTCGCCTACGCCTCGATCGAGCTCGTGGGAACCGCTGCTGGTGAAACTGCCAACCCGGAGAAGATCATGCCCAAGGCCATCAACTCCGTGGTCTTCCGCATCGCGGTCTTCTACGTTGGCTCCGTCATCCTGCTGGCCCTGCTGCTCCCTTACACCTCGTACGAGAAGGGCGTCAGCCCCTTCGTGACATTCTTCGGCTCCATCGGCGTCGAAGGCGTAGACGTCATCATGAACCTCGTGGTGCTCACCGCCGCCCTGTCCTCGCTGAACGCCGGGCTCTACTCCACGGGCCGCATCCTCCGCTCCATGTCAGTGGCCGGCTCCGCCCCGAAGTTCGCGCAGCGCATGAACAAGGCAGGCGTCCCTTATGGCGGCATCGCCATCACAGCAGGCGTTTCGTTGCTCGGCGTTCCGCTGAACTACCTGGTTCCGTCCGATGCCTTCGAAATCGTCCTCAACGTTGCCTCCGTGGGCATCATCGTCACCTGGGCCACGATCGTCCTTTGCCAGATGCAGCTCAAGCGCTGGTCCGACAAGGGCTGGTTGAAGCGACCGTCGTTCCGGTTGTTCGGCGCCCCCTACACGGGCTGGCTGTCCTTGGTCTTCCTGCTGGGTGTCCTGATCATGGTGTTCATCGAGTCCCCGCTCACCATGCTGGTCACTGCGATTGCCTGCGGACTCATGGTCTGGGGCTGGTTCCTGTGCCGCAAGCAGATCCACGAACTCGCTGCCACGCGCGACGGTTACACCGGCAGCGCACCGGTGATCGCCAATCGCCCGCTCCCCGGCGGCGACAAGTAACAAGCAACAACCGCTGAATCACGACCGGGGGGGGGGGGGGGGGGGGGGGGGGGGGGGGGCGCGGGGGCGGGGGGGGGGGGGGGGCGGGGGGGGCGGGCGGGGCGGCGGCGGGGGGCGCGGGGGCGCCGCCG
>NZ_JAJOHP010000116.1:0-8757 GCF_021109375.1 Arthrobacter sp. AK01 | reverse complement strand
CCGCCGCGCTTCTCTACGTTTCTCGTGTGCTCGAGGCCTGCGGGGGGGCGGGGGGGGGGCCGTTGGGTGGAAAACACCCCCCCGCCCCGGGGCCCCCGGGGGCCGGCCTTTGTGGAAACCGGCTCTGGAGCCAATCTCGGTGGGGTGAGCTACGGGGGTTGAACCCGCGACCTCCTGGACCACAACCAGGCGCTCTGCCAACTGAGCTAAGCCCACCATGTGCCTTTTGGGGCTGAACCGTTTGACCGGCTTTCCTTCAAGGCAACGACAAATAGCTTACCTGCTGTTTTGGGGTGCAAAGTCCACTTTTGCCGGTTTTGGCGAAAAAACCTTGAAAAATGGTGCAGATCACACCTTTTCGTTGGATCCCAAGGTCTCGGCGGTGGCAATGATGTCCTTGGAAATGCGCTGTGCTGTTGCGGTGTCCGGCCCGGGGGCGGCAACGAAGACAGCTTCCCGGTAGTAGCGAAGTTCGTCGATCGAGTCCTTGATGTCGCCCAGGGCGCGGTGGCCGCCGTGCTTGGCCGGCGACTGGAAGTAGGCGCGCGGGAACCAGCGGCGTGAGAGTTCCTTGATGGTGCTGACGTCTATCACGCGGTAGTGGAGGTGCTCGACGATGTTGGGCATGTCCCTGGCAAGGAACATCCGGTCCGTTCCCACTGAGTTGCCGCCCAGGGGGGCCTTGCGGGGATCCGGCACCCACTTCTCGATGTACTCAAGGACCTGGGCTTCTGCCTCGGCCATGGTCTTCCCTTGGGGAAGTTCGTCAAGGAGCTTGGAGCGTGTATGCATGTCCCGCACAAAGTCGTTCATTTGTTCCAGTGCGGCATCGTCCGGCTTGATGACGACGTCGACTCCGTCACCCAGGATGTTGAGCTCGGAATCCGTCACCAGCGCCGCAACCTCGATGAGGGCGTCGTTCTTGAGGTCCAAGCCGGTCATTTCGCAGTCGATCCACACGATGCGTTCATTAGTAATAGGCACGCGCCCAGCCTATCCTTCAGGCGCTTCCAAGTACTCCGATGGTACGATTTTTGAGCGCGGCAGTGTCGTTTCTTCCTGCTGCGGAAAGCCCCAAAGACGCTGAATTTGTCCCGAACACACCCGGGCGAACGATTGGATGACGACCACATGACGGTGCCAGTACCCGCCGCCCAGAAGGCAGGGACAGCAGCGCCGACGGCGGATGCTGCAGCCAGCGAGGTAGATAACGCACGTTCGCCATTGATCGCCGGTTTTATCGGATCAATGTTCATGATGTTCGGCTCTTTGGGTGTCGGCTGGCTCGCCCCGGTTTCCGAACTTCGGCGGCTGCCCCTCTTTATCTGGATGCGTACCGAAGGCGTTGGCGTGGCAGTGTCGATTGTCCTGCTGGCCGTAGGAGGCATGCTGCTCGTCCGGGCCTGGCTCCGTCTAGGCCAGCGTGTCCGGGTGTGGGGACTGGAAGCACGCAAGGCAACGCTTCAGGCGGTGGTGGCTTGGGGGCTGCCCATGATGTTCACGGTTCCCCTCTTCAGCAGGGATGTTTACGCCTACATCGGTCAGGGCCGATTAATGGTCGAAGGCATCAATCCCTATGAGAACGGGATCTCTGCACTTCCCAACTACTTCCAACTGGGCGCAGACAAGATGTGGACCGAAGCGCCGGTGCCCTACGGTCAGCTGTTCCTGTGGATTGAGCAGTTCGTCGTCTGGGTCACGAACGTTCAACCCGAAGCAAGCATCATGCTTTTCCGGCTGGTAGCCCTCGTGGGCATTGTTCTCTGCATCATCTACGTGCCGAAGCTGGCGGAACTTCACGGAGTCAATCCGCACCGGGCCCTATGGCTGACAGCTGCAAACCCGCTCTTCCTGACCAACTTCATTGCCAGCGTCCACAATGACGCACTCATGATCGGGCTGGCCCTTGCAGGCTTGTACTACTGTGCAACGAGGCGTGTGATCCTGGGAATTGTGTTGGTGACCCTGTCCATCTCCGTCAAGCCCATCACTGTCGTTTTCCTTCCGTTCATCGGACTCTTGTGGGCAGGCAAGGGAGCTTCCTGGCCCCGGAAGTTCATCTTCTGGTTCCTGACGGCCGGGCTGAGTTTTGGACTGCTGTATGCCATGGGTATGGTCAATGGCTTCGGGTTCGGTTGGATCAACGGCCTGTCCGCCCCCGGGAGTGTGTGGATCTGGTACGCACCCATCGGCCTGATCGGCCTGGTTGTGGCCTCCATTTTCAATGTCTTTGGCCTGGACGGCTGGGGCATGGCCAAGTGGGTTTACGACGCCGGTAAGGTCCTCATGGTGGGTGCCATCGCCTGGCAGGTCTTCCGGGGCGATTACGACCGCCTGATGCGCCGCCTCACCCTGGCGTTTGCGGCCATTGTCCTGCTGGCGCCGATGATCCAGTCCTGGTACGTGGTGTGGCTGATACCGCTCTTTGCGGTGACAGGCATCCGCAATGACTGGCAAGTCAAGGCCGTCTACTTCGTCGTCTCTTTCTTCATGGTCTACGCGATCTCGGACCAGCTGGATGTCTTCCCCTACCTTCAGAGTGAAGACCTGGGCCTCGCGCTCACACTGGCCCGGAATGCGGCCGCGATCATCGCCCTGCTCTTCGCCGTGTACCTGATCTTCGTCGATCCCAAGACCAAGAGCTTGTTCCGCAAGCGAGACGAACCCGGCCTTCGCCCCATCATCTGAGCTGCATCAGGGGGACGATAACAATCGTGTCGCCTCACGTGTGGACAACGGACTAAGCGCTGTCGCATTGTCGGCAGCATAAGAACGGACCCATTCAGGGTCTGCCTTGCTGAATTCGCGCAGCGCCCAACCGATGGCCTTGCGGATGAAGAATTCCTTATCCGACAGGTTGGGCTTGATGACAGCTGCCAGCAAACTGTGGTCGGTCATGGACTTAGCACCAAGCTGGGCAGTGATGGCAGCCCGCCGGACCCACATGTCGTTGTCCTCGGCCCACTGAAGCAGCAGGGGGGTCATGATGGTCCTGTGCGCAAGCAGCAGCGCACAGATCCGGTGGGAGACACCGTCAACCAGGTCCCACCACGCGCCCGTGCGGATAATTTCCTCGTAAACGGGCAGCATGTCCAGATCCTCCTTGACCAACCGCAAGCCCGTCAGGTCAATGGCTGCGTATCGCTCCTCCCGTGCCTCTGCCTGTCGCCATAGCTCGAGGACGGCATACCGCAATTCCTCCGGAGATGAAACCGGGAACTCTTTTGCTGCGGCTTTGACGATTCTGCGCACCTCCGGAACCCGGACACCGAGTGAAGGCATCTCGGACTTCATGTAGGCCTGGGCGCCCTTGGCCCTTTCAGCGTCCCCCGCCGAGCGGAGCGTGGAACGGATTGACTGCACGAGATCCTGGGGCATGCCACAACTTTAGGGCCGCTGCTTGGCAGCTGGGATACAGGAGTCGCCGAAACGCCCTCCCACGCGTCGATGGGGCGTCGTAGAGTGGGCAGGGTGGCGGCATTTCCTTGCGCCAGCTCAACGCCGCCCCTGAACGCGAGTCCAACGGAGGACCCCTGATGTCAATGCTGAAATCCCCGGCTCAAATTGCAATCATGCGGGAGGCCGGCCGGGTGGTGGCCAACGCACTGGAAGCCGTCAAGGAACGCGCTGCTGTGGGCGTCTCGCTGAAAGAGCTGGACGACGTCGCAGCGGCAGTGATTTCCGACGCCGGTGCAAAGCCCGCCTTCCTTGACTATCACCCGCGCTGGGCGGCCGTGCCGTTTCCAGGCGTGATCTGTACCAGCGTCAACGATGCCGTGGTGCACGGAATCCCGAACGGGTACGTCCTTGAAGACGGCGACCTCCTCAGCGTTGACTGTGGCGCCTTCCTGGAAGGCTGGTGCGGCGACGCGGCCATCAGCTTCGTTGTGGGGGAGGGCGATGCGTTGGACCTGGAACTCATCGCCGCGACGGAAGCCGCGTTGGCCCGGGGGATCGAGGCTGCGCGTACGGGCAACAAAATGGGTGACCTCGCCTACGCTATCGGCGGTGAGGCGAAACGTACTGGCTACGGTTTGCTGGCCGACCATGGCGGGCACGGCATTGGCAGGACCATGCACGCAGAACCACCTGTCCCCAACATCGGACGGCCAGGGCGGGGTATGAAACTCGAAGAGGGTTTGGTCATCGCCATAGAACCCATGTTGATTCTTGGCGGCAAAGACGACTACTACCACGATGAGGACGAGTGGACCCTTCGTTCGGCGAACGGGCGCAGGGCTGCCCACAGCGAGCACACCGTTGCGATCACGGCAGAAGGTCCCATGGTTCTGACGTTGCCCTAGTCGGGAGTGTGACCCTTCTTGAGCTGCACCACTGGCCGGCCTGGAACGGACTCGGACACCGGGCTGAATCCGGCAGCAACGAAAAGGGAAAGAGTGCCGTGAAAAAGATCCGATGCCGTTGCCCTGGTCCTCAATTCTGTATCGACGGGGTAGGCCTCGATGACTTCCGCGCCGTGGTTGAAGGCGTGGCTTACGGCTGCTGCCAACAAGGCTGAGGACACTCCCGTACGCCGATGGCCCGGCGCGACGACGAAACAACCAACCGCCCAAAGGCCGTGGTCGCCCGGGCACTCCTGACGTTCTGTCCCGAGGACACGTGACCGCTTCAGCCGCGGGTAACGTGCCCGGGGTTCCACGGCGCACCAGCCAACTGGATGACCATCCCTGAACGCCAGGACGCCCGGCGCAGGACCTGCATGGAAGGCCGATTTCAGTAATTCCTTGCGATGATCCGGAGTCGTGGTTGTCCACTCCTTGCCGGAAAGGGCGAACCAGCGGCACCAACACCGTGATGGCTCGCCCTTGGTTCCGAACAATTCCTCAACAGCTGCCCATGAGGCAGGAGCGGTATCAAGCGTGGAGGCTGCATCGTACTGTGCCATGGACCCACAATAGGCCTCACACGCAGGGCTGGTCCTGCGTGTCCGGAGAACCTGGCTCAGGGTTCAAACGCCGGCACCCACCAGTTCTCCCGTTGTGGTGTTCACCATCAACGGGCCATTACCCTCAGGATCATCCACCCCGGATGCTACAGACTGGTCTTCCGGGGGAGCTTGCTCCTCGTCGTCGGCATCCCATTCGCTGCTGCCACCAGGATTGCCGGGCGCCTCATGGGCCGGAGCCGCATCTCCGGAGACAGAGTCGGCAGGAGCCGAGGCGGCGTTCATACGGGTGAAGTTGGCTGACCCCCACATGAGGTCATGGCCGACGGATTCGGCATCGATTTCCGCTACGTGATAAACGCGGCCTTCATGCTCCCACTGCCGCAATCTGAGCTTTCCGGCGACCAGGACGCGCTGTCCCTTTTTCACGCTGCATCCCACGTGCCCAGCAAGGTAGCGGAACGACTGCACCGTATACCAATTGGTGTTGCCATCCACCCAGGTGTTGGTGGCGCGGTCATAGCGGCGCTCCGTGGTTCCCAAGCGAAAGGAAGCTGTGGCCGTACCCCGCGTAGTTGTGGAACTCTTGACCTCCGAGGCCACGAAGCCCCGGACGGTGATCATGTCATTCATTGTGGTCCTTCTCGATGTAGGGAAGTGCCTGTCCGGCTCCTTCAGCTTCATCCAGCGGAGACAGGGAAGGGAGTGTCGCATCCGGCTATGTGAATAAAACCCGGCTAATGGCCGCTGTGGAGGAGTAGAGAGAACCGGCGGGGGGATGGCAAGCATCCGGCGCGCGGCACTGTAAACTCTTTGTGGCGCCAGCGACCCACGTCGGTGATGGCGCCAGTGCGCCCCAGTAGCTCAGGGGATAGAGCAGCGGCCTTCTAATCCGCCGGTCGGGGGTTCGATTCCCTCCTGGGGCACAAAATGCATCCCCCTTGGAACAAGCGTCCAAGGGGGATGACCCTTAGGGCCTCGACTCAAGAAATTCCTTGAGATTCTGCAGCACCAATTGCCACGTGGCAGTCGACTGCTCCACCTCTTCAACACTGGAATTGTTGCCCTGGCTAATCGTCACAGTTGTTCCGTCAGCTGCTTCGGCCACCCTGTACTCCACAGTGTGGTAATTTTCCGGAGCGTCGGGAAGCCCCGAGGTTGGGCTGTAGTGAGTGGTCTTCAACAGCTCCGGGGGATCGAAGGCGAGGATCGTCCCTTTGTCCTCGTAGGGCTTGCCGTTGTACTCCCCGGAGTAAGTAATCGGATCGCCTACCTGCCAGGTGGTCGCGACGTTGGTTCCGAGGAAGTACTGCTTGATGAGTTCGGGATCAGTCAGGGCCTCCCATACTCTTTCGGGCCGGGCAGGGACGGTTGTCGATGCGACGGCATCAGGTGCCTGTCCGCTCATAATGCTGCTCTCCATTCCTCAACCCGGACGGCGAAGCCATCCGGGAGAAACGCTACGCCCTTGGGGACTCCGTGTGAATGGCACAATGGCTAGGTGATGAGCACGAGAACCGCCCGGATTTTCGGCAGGGCAGCAGATGCAGCGAACGTCCGTGTCGCCGGACTGACTTTAGCCATTGCTGCGGCATTGACGATCGCGGGCTGCACGGCTTCCACCGGTTCGACCGAAGGCCAGAAGGTCGCTACGCCGGCACCTTCCACCGACTCCGAGGTCACGGCCACCGTGGATCCCGCCGTTGCCGCGACGACCACCGCAGTCGAAAAGACGCTGAAAAACCTTGTTGCCGGCAACCCAAAACCAGACCGGGAGGCCTTACGGACGGCCTTGGTCTCGGCCGGCATTCCGAAAGCCAACGTCGAGGTCTCTGTCAGCCGCACGCCCACAGGTCTTGACGTCGACGCCATGCAAGCCGCGGCCTTGACTGGCGGGAGTTGCGTCATGGGGCAGATCCGCGACGGTGGAGTCGTTGTAACAGTGCTGCCGGTGCTGGCCACTGGAAAATGCTTCATCGGAGACGCCCGCTAGCTGCGCCGGGCTCCTCGAATGTGAGTTATGTACGCCTAGCCATTAGATTTAAGGGTATGGCGGAATTCATTTACACGATGACCAAGGCTCGCAAGGCCGTTGGCGACAAACTTATTCTGGACGATGTCAGCATGTCGTTCTACCCTGGCGCGAAGATCGGCGTCGTGGGACCGAACGGTGCTGGTAAGTCCACCATCCTGAAGATCATGGCCGGACTGGACACCCCTTCAAACGGCGAGGCCCGCCTCAGCCCCGGTTACACCGTGGGCATCCTCCTGCAGGAACCGCCACTGAACGAGGGAAAGACCGTCCTGGGCAACGTCCAGGAAGGCGTTGGCGAGATCTACGGCAAGATCCAGCGATTCAACGAGATCTCCGAGGAAATGGCCAACCCGGATGCGGACTATGACACGCTCCTGGACGAGATGGGCAAGCTGCAGGAAGCCATCGACGCTGCCGATGCCTGGGATATCGACTCCCAGCTCGAACAGGCGATGGACGCACTGCGCTGCCCGCCGGCCGATGCCGACGTCACCGTCCTTTCCGGTGGTGAGCGCCGCCGCGTAGCCCTCTGCAAGCTTCTTCTCCAGAAGCCTGACCTGTTGCTGCTCGATGAGCCCACCAACCACTTGGACGCCGAAAGCGTGCTGTGGCTGGAACAGCACCTCTCCCAGTACCCCGGCGCTGTCCTTGCCGTGACCCACGATCGTTACTTCCTTGACCACGTGGCTGAGTGGATCGCTGAAGTTGACCGTGGTCACCTCTACCCGTACGAGGGTAACTACTCCACCTACCTGGAGAAGAAGAAGGCCCGCCTTGAGGTCCAGGGCAAGAAAGACGCAAAGCTTTCCAAGCGCCTGACCGAGGAACTTGAGTGGGTGCGCTCCAACGCCAAGGGCCGCCAGACCAAGTCCAAGGCCCGTCTGGCCCGCTACGAGGAAATGGCTGCGGAGGCCGATCGCACCCGCAAGCTGGACTTCGAAGAGATTCAGATCCCGCCGGGACCGCGCCTGGGTTCCCTGGTCATCGAGGCCAAGAACCTGAAGAAGGGCTTCGACGACCGCGTCCTGATCGATGGCCTCTCCTTCTCGCTGCCCCGCAACGGCATCGTTGGCGTCATCGGACCCAACGGTGTGGGTAAGTCCACGCTGTTCAAGACGATCGTCGGCATGGAGCCCCTGGACGATGGTGAGCTCAAGATCGGCGAGTCCGTGAAGATCTCTTACGTTGACCAGTCCCGTGGCGGCATCGATCCCAACAAATCCCTCTGGGAAGTTGTTTCGGAAGGCCATGACTTCCTTCAGGTCGGTCATGTCGAAATGCCTTCGCGTGCCTACGTTTCGGCGTTCGGCTTCAAAGGACCGGACCAGCAGAAGAAGGCCGGTGTCCTCTCCGGTGGTGAGCGCAACCGCCTCAACCTTGCCTTAACGCTCAAGCAGGGTGGCAACTTGTTGCTGCTTGACGAACCAACCAACGACCTCGACGTCGAAACCCTGGGCAGCCTTGAAAACGCCCTTCTCGAATTCCCGGGTTGTGCCGTGGTGGTCTCGCACGATCGCTGGTTCCTCGACCGGGTAGCGACCCACATCCTCGCCTACGAAGGTGACGACGAGAACCCCTCCAAGTGGTACTGGTTCGAGGGCAACTTCGACTCCTACGAAGAGAACAAGGTGGAGCGCCTGGGCCCCGATGCTGCCAAGCCGCACCGCGTCACGCACCGCCGCCTGACCCGCGACTAACAGCAGGCCAGAAACATCGAAAGGCCGGGGGGGGGGGGGGGGGGCGGGGGGGGGGGTTTGTTGTTGGGTAGGGGTGGGGGGGGGGGGGGGGGGCGGGCCGGGGCGGCGGGGCGGGGGGG
>NZ_JAJOHP010000115.1:0-8920 GCF_021109375.1 Arthrobacter sp. AK01 | reverse complement strand
CACCCCACCAATACCACATCCTCCGCGCCCTCCCCCGCCCGCCCCCCGGCCCCCCCCCCCCCCCCCCCCCCCCCCCCCCCCGTCGTACTTAATGCGCTGAGGCTAGAAGCCTTCGGGCTGCCATTCGCCCGTCACCAGGTAGGTGACCTTTCGGGCAACCGAGACGCCGTGGTCGGCGAAGCGCTCGAAGTAGCGGCTGGCCAGGGCTACGTCCACGGTGGTGGACGGGCTCTCGCTCCACTCAGGGGAGGCGATCGCCTTGAAGACGCTGAGGTGGAGGTCGTCCACGGCGATGTTGATCTTCAGGATGTCGCGGGCAACCTCAAGGTCGCGGGTCTCGAGAAGCTCGATGACCTTGGCCGTGATTTCGATGTCGTGCTGGGCCATGGCCTTGAAGGTCTGGGTCAGCGAAGCGGGGATAACGGTGGCCGGGTAGCGCAGGCGCGCCAGCTGGGCCACGTGGCGGGCGAGATCACCCATGCGTTCCAGCGATGCACTCATGCGCAGCGAACCCACAATCATGCGGAGGTCGCTCGCGACAGGGCCCTGCAAAGCAAGGATGTCGATGGCACGCTCGTCGAGGCTGTTCTGCAGGAAGTCGATGCGGGCATCTGCCGCGATGACGTCCTGGGCAAGATCCACGTCGGCGCCTTCGAAGGAAGTAGTAGCCTTCGTGATCGCTTCGTGAACCAGCTTGGAGATCTCGATGAGGTCGTCACCTACCTGGGTGAGCTCCTCCTGAAAAACCTTGCGCACTAAGGCGTCCTTTCCTTGGAAATCCCGTTCCCATGGTGGGGGTCGGATTTCAAAACCATTGGCAGTCCAACCAGTAACTGTGTCAGGACCCAGTGAACTGTTCGGCACCTTTAGATGAACGTTAGTTGAACCGTCCCCGTTTAGCGCCGGATCAATGCTTGGCCGTGTTTCCACAGCATAAGCTGGACACGTGGATCCATTGCTCATAGGTGTCGTCGCAGGCCTCGTCGGTCTGTCGTTGGGCGTCTTTGGCATGCTCGCGTTCAAGATCAGCGAGCGGCAACGCAGCATTGTTGACCTGGACGTTACTGAACCCCTGCTCCCCGAAGGGGCCGCGGAAGTGCTGGCCGTCGTCGGGCGTGCGTTTGTTGTTGTGGACGCGATCGACGGCGTGGTCCGCGCCAGTCCGGCAGCTTACGCCTATGGCCTCGTCCGGGGGCACACCGTGGTTCATAAGCAGCTCCTGGACATGACAGCGAAGGTCCGCCGCGACGGCGTGATCCTGGAGGAGCAATACGAGCTCCCTCGTGGGCCGCTGGGCAAGGGCACCATTGTGGTCCAGGTCCGGGCAGCCATGCTCGGCTGGGAATACATCCTGCTCCTGGCGGACGACCGCACCGAGATCACCCGCACCGAGGAGATCCGCAACGACTTCGTGGCCAACGTCTCCCACGAGCTCAAAACCCCTGTGGGCGCCATCTCGCTTTTGGCAGAGGCCTTGGAAGCCTCTCCCGATGACGAGGAAGCAGTGCGCCGGTTTGCCAAGCGCATGCACAAGGAGTCCGGCCGGCTCGCAGCCCTGGTTCAGGACATCATTGAACTTTCCCGCCTGCAGGGTGCCAATGTCGCCCAGCAGGGGCACTCCGTGGACATCAACACCGTGATCACGGAGGCAGTTGATCGTTCACAGCTGCCGGCGGAGAGCAAGAACATTCACATCGTGGTGGGCGGACACTCCGAGTCGCTGGTGTTCGGCGACCGGGACTTGCTGGTCACCGCACTGCGAAACCTGATCGACAACGCCATCCGCTATTCACCGGAAAACACCCGGGTTGGCGTCGGCCTCCGAACAAGGGAAGGCGTCGTCGCCATCTCCGTCACGGACCAGGGCGAGGGGCTGACTCCCGAGGACCAGGAACGGGTGTTCGAACGCTTCTATCGCGTTGACGCTGCACGTTCCCGGCACACGGGCGGAACCGGCCTTGGCTTGAGCATCGTCAAGCACGTTGTCTCCAACCACGGCGGCGAGGTGACCGTATGGTCCCAGCCCGGCCAGGGGTCAACGTTCACCATCCGCTTGCCGGAGATGGAAGGCCAGGACGACGACGCCGGCGTTCCGGCTCCCGCTGCCACAGCGGTTCCGTCCACCGGACTTCCGGCGGAACCTGCCGCCGTCGAGCCCCACCACGCGAGCCAACAATCTCAGCATGCGGGACAACAACCTCGTATCCCGAGCCAACAAGGGGGCGCCAACGGCGCCCAAGAGCAAGGAGCCAGCGCTTGAGCCGGATTTTGATTGTGGAGGACGAAGAGTCCTTCAGCGACCCCCTGTCCTATCTCTTGGGCAAGGAAGGGTTCGACGTCGAGGTAGTAGACAACGGCAGTGACGCCTTGGTGGAGTTTGACCGCAACGGTGCCGACCTGGTTCTGCTGGACCTCCAGCTGCCGGGAACGCCGGGAACGGAAGTGTGCCGGCAGTTGCGCCAGCGCTCCAGCGTGCCTGTGATCATGCTGACCGCCAAGGACTCGGAAATCGACAAGGTGGTGGGCCTGGAGTTGGGTGCCGACGACTACGTCACCAAGCCCTATTCGTCCCGGGAACTCGTAGCCCGCGTCCGTGCTGTCCTCCGCCGCCAGGGCGAGCCAGAGGAACTCATTACGTCAACTGTGCAGGCCGGGCCGGTCCGCATGGACATCGAACGCCACGTGGTGAGCGTCAACGGCGAGCAGGTGTCCCTGCCGTTGAAGGAGTTCGAACTTCTGGAGATGCTGCTCCGAAACTCAGGCCGCGTCCTGACCCGGGGGCAGCTCATCGATCGCGTATGGGGCTCTGACTATGTCGGAGACACCAAAACGCTGGACGTCCACGTCAAGCGCCTCCGCAGCAAGATCGAGCCCGATCCCTCCGCTCCGCGTTACCTGGTGACGGTGCGCGGGCTGGGCTACAAGTTCGAGCCGTAAAGTTAAAAGGCAACAACAAAGGAAGGGCCCAGTTCACGTGAACTGGGCCCTTCCTTTGTTATATGGCTTGTAGCGTGCTGCCTGCTAGTGTCCGGCTGCTGCGGACTCCGTGGGAGTCGCAGAGGACGTCGACGTCGACGTTGCTGTCGGGGTCGGCGTGGAGGGCAGGTACTTGGCGTACTCGGGGAGCGTGCCATCAACCACCGGTACGTTGACCGTAGCGGAGTCAGATCCACTACGGATGGTGATCGGGGTCAGACCACCAGGGATAACGCCTGCGGTGCTGAGGATCGCAGCATCAGTGGTGTCGTTCAGGTACGTCTCAGAGTTGGCTTTGACCGGAATCTCGGTCTGGGACCCGTTGGCACCGCTCATGGTGAGGGTGGCGTCGCTGCTGGACTGGTTGAACACAGCACCTATGACACGACCAGGCTCGTTCTCGCCTGAGGCAACAATCAGGATGTTGCGCAACTGCAGGGGACCAAGATCAGCTTTGATCCCGTCCGATGCCGAGTACTGGTGGGTAGTCTGCTGGGCGTTGACGAAACCACAGCCGGTGACGGACAGAAGACCGACGCCGATTGCAGCCGCCGCAATTGCCAGCTTGCCGCGCTGGACAGGGTTCATCGCAGTATTGCGCACGACACCTACTCCTCAAGAGTCATTGGAACACTTTTCAGCCATAGCCTATCGGCAAACCCCCCAAAATAAGGATTCGGGAAGGCATTGTGGCGCAGCCAACCGAGAAGATCTGCGCGCCAGGTTGCTTGCTCGAAGCATCTTTCCCCGGTTTCGTCAAGAGGTTGGAGGAAGTCGTTTAAGGCCTTATTCCCTGTATTGGCGCGGCTGGAGGGCCCGTCCGATGCCAGTCGTATGCCTTAACCGTGATAGACTAATCTGCGGGAAAGGGGAAAGTCCACATGGTTTTTGAGGTCGGCGAGACAGTAGTTTACCCTCACCACGGTGCAGCAAAAATTGAGGAAATCAAGATGCGCACCATCAAGGGCGAAGAGAAGATGTATCTCAAGCTCAAGGTGGCTCAGGGTGATCTGACCATTGAAGTTCCAGCAGAGAACGTTGACCTTGTTGGGGTCCGGGACGTAGTGGGCAAAGAAGGCTTGGAGCACGTATTTGACGTTCTCCGCGCCGAGTTCACTGAAGAGCCTACCAACTGGTCACGTCGTTACAAGGCGAACCTGGAGAAGCTTGCTTCGGGCGATGTCATCAAGGTGGCGGAGGTCGTTCGCGATCTTTGGCGTCGTGATCACGATCGCGGCCTTTCCGCAGGCGAGAAGCGGATGCTGGCCAAGGCGCGGCAGATTCTGATTTCAGAACTGGCCCTGGCCGAGAAGACAGACGAAGAGAAGGCTGCAAGCGTTCTTGACGAGGTCTTGGCTTCCTAAGAATTGAGCCCCGGTGGTGCGACAGCGCCGCCGGGTTTCTTTTTGCCCAAATACAGCCGGAGTTACTTGATCATCAAGTAACTTCAAGTACTTCCAAGTAATCTTGGGCCCATGAGTACTCCTTCCAAGCGCGCCGTCACGGCCGTGATCGTGGTCGCCGCCGGTTCCGGTGAACGACTTGGCTACGGCATGCCCAAAGCCCAGGTTCCGCTCGGCGGCGAAGCCATCCTGATGCACGCTCTCCGCGGTGTTGTAGCGTCGGATGTCGCACGCCAGATCTGCATAGCCGTGCCCAAGGGCAACACCGAACTTCGCGAGCTGATCGCCGACTTCACGATTGACCTGGTGGATGGCGGCCCGGAAATTTCAGTGGTCGACGGCGGTTCGTCCCGGGCGGATTCCGTCCGGGCCGCCTTGGCTGCCTTGGAAGACGGAACCGAATTCGTACTCGTCCACGATGCTGCCCGCGCGCTGGCCCCTGAGCGCGTGTTCCAACGCGTAGCCGACGCCCTGGCCTCCGGCGCGAAGGCAGTCATCCCCGCGATGCCGGTGGTGGACACCATCAAGACGGTCGCCGAGACCGCTGGCGCGGACTCCTCCATCGCCCCGGAGGTTGTTACCGGAACAGCGCCCCGCGAACACCTCAGGGCCGTCCAGACTCCTCAGGGCTTTGAACTGGCCACCCTGCGCCGGGCACACCAGGCTGCTGAGCTCTTCGACGACAAACAGGCCGCAGCCGTGACGGATGACGCCATGTTGGTGGAGCTTCTGGGCGTTCCGGTCCACGCTGTCCGCGGAGCCAGCCAGTCCCTCAAGATCACGACTCCGCTGGACCTCATCATTGCCGAGGGCCTTCTGGAAGGCCCGCTGGGTATCCGTTGGGTGGAGGGCTGATGACCCGGAACATGATCCTGCCCCGGACCGGCATCGGCGTCGACGTGCACGCGTTCGCCCCGGAAGACGACCCCCAGCCGCTCTGGCTTGGCGGGCTTTTCTGGGAAGGTGAGCAAGGCCTTTCAGGGCATTCCGACGGCGATTGCGTCGCCCACGCAGCCGCGGACGCGCTGTTTTCGGCCTGCGGTATCGGTGACCTGGGCACCCACTTCGGCACGGACCGCCCCGAGTTCGCTGGCGCCTCGGGGGTAAAGCTCCTTGGTGAAGCGGCCCGCATTGTGCGCGCTGCCGGCTTCGAGATCGGGAACGTTGCAGTGCAGTTCGTGGCCAACCGTCCCAAGTTCGGACCCCGGCGGGAAGAATCCCAGCGGGTTCTGACCGAAGCCGCAGGTGCTCCTGTCAGCGTTACGGCAACCACCAGCGACGGTCTGGGCTTCACAGGCCGCGGGGAAGGAATTTCGGCTGTTGCCACGGCACTGGTGTACCCGGTCCGCGACCATGAGGCTACGACGGCGGAGACGGGTCCCGCGAAAGGTGCGCCGCATGGATAAGCTGCGTGCCGGCGTCGTGCGTTCCGCAGTGGGGCTGTCCCTGGGCCTTGCTGCTGCGCTCCTGCTGGGCGGTTGTGCGGGGACACCGAAGATGGACGTCGCGGCCAGCTGTGAATTCCTGAACAACGACACGTTCAAGCCTGATGGCAACCAACAGCAGCAGTCCAAACAGATCGCCGCGCATTATCACGAGATCGCTGACAAACTGGCTCCGGAGATCGGCAACCCGATCAAGGACATGGCCGCGATCATGGACGAAGCGGCCGCTTCATCGCTTGGCGCGGCCACCAAGGACCAGCAGGAGAAGCTCACGGTCCAGTTCAATAAGATCGGCGAATACTGCAAGTAGGCAGGTCACACCGCGTCATCGGCTAATCTGGAGCGGTGACCCTGCGCTTCTATGACACCGCCTCCGCCGAAGTCCGCGACTTCGTTCCCCTCGAAGACGGCAAGGCCAGCGTGTACTACTGCGGGGCCACCGTCCAGGGAATGCCGCACGTGGGCCACGTCAGGTCGGCCATTGCTTTCGACCAGCTGACCCGCTGGCTTGAATTCCGTGGCCTCCGCGTGACTGTGGTGCGGAACGTCACCGACGTCGACGACAAAATCCTTGCCAAGTCCGCCCAGTCCTTCGGACCGGACTGGGATGCTGAACCGTCCGCGCGCCAGGCCGAAGAGTGGTGGGCCCTCGCGTACCGGTACGAGCAGGAGTTCGAGGGCGCTTACGATTCTTTGGGCGTCCAGCGGCCCACCTACGAACCCCGCGCCACCGGGCACATCCCGGAAATGCACGCGCTCATCCAGCGCCTCATCGACCGCGGCCATGCCTACCCAGCACTGGACGATTCCGGCGATGTCTACTTCGATGTCCGCTCCTGGAGCAAGTACGGCTCGCTCACGCGGCAAAATATCGATGACATGCAGGGAGCCCCCGACGCCGACCCCCGAGGCAAGCGCGACCCGAGGGACTTCGCGCTGTGGAAGGGTTTCAAAGACGGCGAGCCCGTCACCGCCAAGTGGGAGTCTCCCTGGGGCGCGGGACGTCCCGGCTGGCACCTCGAATGCTCCGCCATGGTCACCAAGTATCTGGGCCCTCGATTTGATATCCACGGTGGGGGACTGGACCTCCGCTTCCCGCACCACGAGAACGAGATGGCCCAATCCCAGGCCGCCGGCGACGGGTTCGCCAACTTCTGGATGCACAACGGCATGGTCACCTTCGAGGGTGAAAAGATGTCCAAGTCCATCGGCAATACGGTGAGCCCGGCCGAGATGCTCGAACTCGCCTCACCCCGGGTGGTTCGCTACTACCTAGGACAGGCACACTACCGCTCCATCCTCGATTACCGGCCCACGTCGTTGCAGGAGGCTGCAGCCGCCGTCGAGCGCATTGATGGCTTCATTCACAAGGCCTCCGCCAAGGTGGGGGCAGACGCCTCAGGCATTTCCCCGCAGGCCAACATGCCGGCTGCCTTCATCGCCGCCATGGACGATGACCTCAATGTGCCCCAGGCCCTCGGAGTGCTTCACGAAACGGTACGGGCAGGCAATACAGCCTTGGCCTCCGGGGAGCTTGATGCTGCGAAGTCCGCCCTCTACAGCGTGCTGTCCATGACGGAAGTCCTGGGACTGGACGCAGTAAAGCGTCCGGAAGCTGTCCAAGGGCGCGAACACGCTGCCCTGGAAGTGCTGATCGAAGCTCAACTCGACGCCCGGGCAGCGGCGCGGGCCGCCAAGGACTGGGCCGCCTCCGACGCGATCCGCGACACGCTCGCCGCCGCCGGCGTCGTCGTCGAAGATGGTGCGGACGGCGCCACTTGGAGCCTCAAACGCGACTGACAAACGGCCGCGGCGGCCGAATTGCATCGGGTCAGTAGACTTGATTCCAGACTTACTCACAAAATCAAGGATGGAATCTCATGGCCAACAACGGTCGCCGGTCGGTCAAGCAGAAGAAGGGCCCCTCCACCGGAACCGGTGGCCACGGCCGCAAGGCCCTGGAGGGCAAGGGTCCCACGCCCAAGGCGGAGGACCGCACCTACCACAAGGCATACAAGAACAAGCAGCTGGCTGAGCGCTCAGCTGCCAAGCGCGGCACGGGTACCCGCCCCGGTGGCGCCGGTGCCCGCTCAGGCCCCAAGGGCCGTGCAACCGAAGAACTGGTTACCGGCCGCAACTCGGTGGTCGAAGCCCTGCGCGCGGGCATTCCGGCCAAGGCACTGCACGTCGCCATCCGGATCGAGATGGACGACCGCGTCAAGGAATCCCTCAAGCTCGCGGCTGAACGCGGCATCCCGCTGCTCGAAACCGGCAAGGTTGAGCTGGACCGCATGACCGAGGACGCCGTGCACCAGGGCCTCGTCCTGCAGATCCCGCCGTACGAATACGAGGACGCCTACGACCTCGCGGAGACAACCCTGGCCAAGTGGAAGAAGGGGCACATCTCCAACGCTCCGATCTTCGTGGCACTGGACGGCATCACCGACCCCCGCAACCTTGGCGCGATCATCCGCTCCGTCTCCGCGTTCAGCGGCCACGGCGTGATCGTTCCCGAGCGTCGCTCCGTCGGCGTGACCGCATCCGCCTGGAAGACCAGCGCCGGTGCCGCTGTCCGCGTACCCGTGGCCCGCGCGTCGAACCTAAACAACGCGCTTAAGCAGTTCAAGAACATGGGCATCTACGTTCTCGGCCTGGACGGCGACGGCGACGTTTCGCTGCCCGATCTCAGTGTGGCCACGGAACCCGTGTGCATCGTCGTGGGCTCCGAAGGCAAGGGCCTGAGCAGGCTGGTCCGCGAAAACTGCGACCAGATCGTCTCGATCCCGATCGACTCCGCCATGGAGTCGCTCAATGCATCCATGGCCGTCGGTATCTCGCTGTACGAAGTGTCGAGGCAGCGCGCCGCTAAGTAATCCACGGTGAGGCGGCGTTGCCGTCATCCTCCGCATGCTCGCTCGTTCCTCGCTTAGACGCATGCTTCCGGATGACGGCCACGCCGCCTTTCCACCGACGCTCTCTCACCTCTTGAACTGCTCCCCTGAAGTTGGACTGAGAATTTCAGTTCCGATTTGAGGGGAGCAGTTTTATGTGTTCGCGTAGTTCTTTGTCTGTGGTGCAGCGGGTGTCGGCTGTAGC
>NZ_JAJOHP010000114.1:0-9009 GCF_021109375.1 Arthrobacter sp. AK01 | reverse complement strand
CGCCCACGCAGGTCAGCGCTTGAACGATTGCTGACACCCCTGCTGGTGCTCGGAATCGTGGTGCTTCTGGTGGTCTCGGGCAGCACCGGGCCACTGCAAACAACGTTCCTTGAATCGCTGCAAATCATGGCCGGGCACCTGATCCCTGGCCTGCCATGGATGTCCGACGGCTCACTCACCGTGCCCCAGGACCAAGCCGTATGGAGCTTCCGGCTCCCCCGCGCGCTCCTGGCCGGTATTGCCGGGGCCAGCCTGGCTCTGGCCGGGGCCCTCCTCCAGGCGAACGTCCGCAACCCACTCGCCGAGCCGTACATCCTGGGCGTTTCAGCCGGGGCGGGAGTGGGAGCCGTACTGGCCATCGTGGCAGGCTCGACGGCGGTTGGCGGGCTGGGCTTGAACGCGTCGGCTTTCGCGGGAGCTGCGGCCGCGACGGCCCTGGTGTACTTGCTCGCGAAACAGGACGGCGTGATTGCACCCTCCCGGCTCATCCTGGCGGGCGTGGCGTTGGGCTCACTCCTCTCCGCGATCACCAACTTCCTGACCATCACCACCGATGCCCAGAACGTCTACAGTGTGCTGTTTTTCCTGTTGGGCAGCGTTTCCGCAGCCACCTATCCGCAACTGCTGCTGCCGGGTGTGGCACTCGTGGCCATCAGCGTCTTCGCCATGTTCCGATCCCGCGCGCTCAACGCCTTCCTGGCCGGTGACGAAACAGCCACGGCCCTGGGCGTCAACGTGGAATCGCTGCGTCGGACCCTCCTGCTGGCCACGGCGTTACTGACTGCCACCACGGTTGCCGTGTGCGGCGGCATCGGATTTGTTGGCTTGGTGGTGCCGCACGCCGCGCGCATGCTGGTGGGCTCAGATCACCGCCGCATGCTGCCCGTCACGATCTTTGGCGGGGCTCTCTTCCTCATGCTCACTGACCTGCTGGCCCGCACGGTGGCGCAGCCTGCCGAGATTCCCTTGGGCATCCTCACCGCTACCGTCGGAGCGCCCTTCTTCCTGTGGCTTATGCGTGGCAACGGCGCTGTACGGGGTGGCATCAAGCGATGAAAGTGGAATTCCTCAACGTCAGCATCGCCCTCGGCGGCACCCCCGTGGTTCACGACGTCTCTTTCACCGCGCCCAGCGGTTCCGTGGTTGGCATTCTGGGCCCCAACGGATGCGGCAAATCCACTCTTCTGCGTGCCCTGTACCGGGTGAACAAACCCACCTCGGGGACCGTCACCGTAGGCGGCCAGGATGTCCGCAGCCTCAACTCCCGGCAGGCCGCGCTCCGCGTGGCCGTGATGGCCCAGGAATCCAGTCAGGACTTTCCCATGACAGCCCGCGAGGTTGTGATGCTGGGCCGAGCCCCGCATCAGCGCGGATTCGGTGCCGATTCGGACAGGGACCACCACCTCGTCCACCAAGCAATGCTCGACGTCGGGGCCTCCTCCCTGACGGACCGCTACTTTGCGGGGTTGTCCGGCGGGGAAAAGCAGCGGGTCCTCCTGGCGCGGGCACTCGTTCAGGAAGCACCGGTCCTGGTCCTGGATGAACCTACCAACCACCTCGATGTCGCCTTCCAACTGGAGCTGATGCATCTGGTCACTTCGCGTGGAAGGACTGTGCTGGCGGCCCTGCATGACATGAACCTCGCGGCGGAATTCTGTGACCAGGTGGCAGTGCTGCAGTCCGGGCGGCTGCAGGCTTTCGGGCCGCCGTCAACACTGCTGGACCCTCAGCTGATCCGCCGCTGCTTCGGTGTTGAATCCCGGACGCTGGAGCATCCTTTGACCGGGAGGGCGCTGATCGCCATCGCAGCGAAGACGCCGGAACAGACGCCGCCACCCAGCCAGGACGCGGAGTTCTCCACCGCCCGCCATTGAACTTACCCATCACCCGATACAACCCATCTGGAGGCACACCATGAAGAAATCCACCCTGCCCAAAACCACGGCAGTCCTGAGCGTGATGACACTCAGCGGAATGCTGTTGTCCGGCTGCGGTCAAGCAGTCAGCCAAACACCCGCCAAGGAAAACGCCGGTGTCGCTGCGCAACCCGCGGGAGAAATCGAGAACTGCGGCCGCACCCTGACCTTCACCTCCGTTCCCCAGCGCGTGGTGGCCATGACTCCCGGACAGTCCGAGCTGCTGGTGAAGCTGGGCGCCGCGGACAAGGTAGTGGCCGAGGCACAGACCAAAGGCAGCGAGCTGCTGCCGGAACTGAAGGAGCTCGGTAATGTGCAGCAGCTGAGCGATCAGATGCCGCCGTCGCGTGAAGTCCTGCTGGGTGCAAACCCCGATTTCGTCTACTCCCCCACAGCGTATGAATTCACTGCCGAGCAGGGCTTTGCGAGCATCGAACAACTCAAAGCTGCAGGCGCTGAGTCCTACATAGCAACGGCGGGCTGCATGGAACGCCGGAGCAAGGCCGAGGTCAAGGACATCCTCACGGATATCGGGAACATCGGCGCTGTAGTCGGCGCCGGTGAGCGTACGTCTGCCGTTCGGACGGAAGCGGCTGAGATGCTGGCGTCGGTTGAATCAAAGGTGGAAGGCAAGGAGAAGCCCACCGTGGTGGAGCTGTTTGTTGAGGGGAACTCCATTGCGGCCATCGGGGCAGGGATCGAGTACGACATGATCAAGACTGCCGGTGGCGAGAACCTCTTCAGCCCGTCCGATGAAGCCTTCGCCAAGTTCTTCTCTGCCATGATCTCCCCGGAGACACTGGTGCAGAAGAACCCCGAGGTCATCGTGTTCACCACCTTGGACAAGGCCCACGAGGACGCCACCCGCACCTTCCTTCAGGAGAAGTTCCCTGAGGTGGACGCGGTGAAGAACCAGCGATTGGTGGCCATCAACTCCGATGACGTCATGCCCGGAACCTGGGGCAACCTCCGCGCCGTGGAGCAGATCGCCAAGGGCCTCCACCCCGACGCGTTCTAAGCCCTTCAATTCCCCCGCCCGAGGGGACGGGCGGGGGAAGCGGGAAGCTAACCCAGCTGCACCCGCCGGTGGCATGCGGCCAGGGTTGACTCCCTGTGGGACACCGTGATCACCGTGGTGTCGCCGGCGATCGCAGCAACAGCTTCCACCAGGGCACGTTCCGAGGCAGGATCCAGGCTGGCTGTGGTTTCATCCAGCACCAGAATCTTGGGCTTGATCAACAGGGCCCTGGCCAAGCAGAAGCGGGCACGCTCACCACCGGACAGACTTACCCCTTGCTCGCCGACCACAGTATCCACACCATCCGCCCATCGTTCGCCGGCGAGCGGAAGCCCGGCCAGGTCCAAGGCTGACAGGACGTCGGCTTCAGTTGCCGCGGGGTGGGCCAGGCGCATGTTGTCCAGGACGGAACCCTGGAAAACCGGGGCGTCCTGTTCCACCAACGTGACCATACGCCGGAATGACGCCTCGTCCACAGCCCAGGCGTCCACGGACTCCCCGCTGCGCGACACCAGCGAGATACTCCCCGAATCCGGCACCCACAAGCGCACCAACAACCGGGCAAGCGTGGTCTTTCCTGCCCCGGAGGGGCCACTGATCCCCACATGCTCGCCGGGCGCCACCGACAGGGACGTCGAGCGCAAAGCCGGCGCGCCGCCGTCGTACGTGAACTGCAGGTTCCCGACCTCCAGACCCAGCGGCCCCTGGGGGTTGAACTCCACGAGGGGCCCCGAAACCGTGGCGGCCGAGGGCAGGCTGATGCCCTCCCCAACGCGCTGGGCACTGGCACGGTGCGGCTGGAGCTGGGTCACGGTGGCAACGCCCTCGGCCACCGGAGCCAGGAGAGTCAGAGTGCCGGCCACCAGGGCGGGCAGCCACACAGGATCCAGCCCGGGTTGTGAGATGGCTGCAAGGAAGACCGCCACCACGGTGCCCAGGACACACAGCTCGCGCAAGGACGCTGCCAGGGCAAGGAAGGAGTTGAGCCTACGCTGGCCGGCATCCACTGCCAGGCTCTGGTCCTGCAGCTGGCGTTGAGCGTGCTCCCGCAGTCCGAAACCCAGGATCTCGCGGGTGCCGGCCAGCAGGTCCACGGCGAGTACCGACACCCCGGACCGCGCCTCCTGCACCCGCGCACCCAGCACGGCGCCCCTGCGCAATCCCGGGAGCGTCACCGCCACCAGCGCCACGAACCCCAGCAACAAGGCCCCGGCCAGGCCCGGCCCCAGCGGCCACACCACAGCCACGCCGGCCACGAACAGCACTGCGGAGCCAGCCAGCTGGGCAACCGTGTGGGCGTAGAAGAACTCCAGCTTTTCAACATCGCCCATGGCCGTGGCGGCGAGTTTTCCGGTGTGCTGGTCCGGCTTGCGGGAAGGGACGCCGCGCGCGAAACCGTCAAAGAGTGCCATGCGCAGCGCGGCCAGGATCCGGTACGCAATGCTGTGCGAGATGTCCATCTCGTGCCACGTCAGCACCGCCCTGAACACCACGGCCATCACCCCGGCAACCCACCATTCGGCGGCTGCGGACTCCTGCCTCATCACAGCCAGCGCCACAACGTAGGAACCGACCACCGCCAGGACAATGAGGGCCAGGTTGTTCAGGATGCCCACAACGGCGGTCCATACTATCCCTGCCCACTCGCCGGACATGTGCGGAACCAGGCCCAGGAGCGGGTTGCGGGGTGTGCGTTCGGTGACGCTCATAGCGTGGCTGCTTCCTGTTGCTGTGTGTGGAGTTGGCCATGTGCCAAGCGGAGTACGGTGTCCGCGGCAGCGAGGGCTTCGGGCCGGTGGGCGATCATGAGCACCATCCGGCGTCCGGCTTCGCGGCGAAGCCCCTCCAACACCCGCCCAGCGATCTCTGTGTTGAGGGCGGACGTTGGCTCGTCCAGCAGGAGAACCGGCCTGTCCACCAGGAGCGCCCGTGCAATCGAAAGCCGCTGGAGCTGGCCTCCCGAGACGGATCCACCCCCTTCGGACAACACGGTGTCCAGGCCTTGGGGCCATTGCCGCAGTTCCTCCGCCAGGCCGGCAATCTCCACGACGTGCTGGATCTCCTCCTCCGTAGCAGCAGGCGCAACCACGCGGAGGTTCTCCCGGATGGTCCCCGGAAAGAGGTAGCTGCGTTGTGAGACCACGCTGACGTCACTGGGCCTGAGTGGCTGACCGTCCAGGCAGATCCGGCCCTCCCCCGCCGGCAGGAACCCCAACAGAAGGTCGAACAGCGTGCTCTTCCCCGCCCCGGACACCCCCGCCAGCGCAGTAAGGCCGCCGCGCTGGATCTCAGCCGACGCATCCCGCAGAACCCAGGGGTCCGCACCTGAGTATCGGAAACTCACGTTCTCCAACGTGAGACGACCGGGAGGCACGACGCCGGGACGCACCCCGAGCGCGGAAAGGGCACCGTGCGCGGAACGGGCACCAGGCACGGACGGGGCACCATGCGTGGAACGCGCCTGCCCTTCGCCCGTGAGCGGACGGCCATCGCGGGTGTCCGCGCCTCCCGCTGCGTCAATACTGCCCAAGGCCGAGAGCCCCAGATACCCGGCATGCCATTGGCGTGCCAGATCCCGCACCGGCCTGAAGACTTCTGACGAGAGGATCAGCAGGAAATACGTGATCGCCGCAGTCTCCGGTCCGGGCAATGGCCCCTGCCCCAGCGCTGCGAATGCGGCCAGCGCGGCGGCGGCCAGCATCCCTGCCTGGATTCCGAAGTCCGCCAACGCCGTGTCCACCAGGGATGTGCGCATGGTGGACACGGTTGCCCTGTGGAGCTCCTGGGACCTGTGATGGAGCCGCGCCCTTGTCCGGGGAACGGCGTGGAGGATCTTGAGGGTCCGCATCCCTTGGAGGGCCTCCAGGAAGTCGGCGCTCAGTGCCTCGTAGCTGTCCCAGTGCTGCTGTCCGCGTTTCGCCAGGGCCTTCCCCCAGAGTTTCGGCGCACCAACAGCCACGGCCACGGCAAGGGCCAAGGCAAGCGCCAACAAGGGATTCAGCCACGCGATCCAGACAAGAAGCGCTGGCACCACTATCTGCAGTTGGAAAGCGTGGGGAATGTACTGGCTGATGTAGCTGTCCACTCCGTCCACACCTTCGCTCAGGGCCAGCCGCCGGGCTCCACCGCGGTCCGAGGTATCCCTGAGCCGTTCGGGCTGGAGCAAGCTGTCGGCCAACTTCCGGCGTACCTGCAACCGCACCCCGGAACCCAAGGAACTGGCCAGCCGGGCATGGAACTGCTGGATCACAAGGCGCCCCAGGCCACAGGCGAGAACCCCGGCAAGGTACGGAACCAGCGGCCCGTACATGCCGCCGTCGGGGTTTCCGGGAACCCGCACCAGAACCACCAGCGCCGCCAGGGCCTGGGCCAGGAACCACGCCTGCAACCAGTAGCTCGCCGTGGTGATGCAGAGCAGGGCTGTCACTCCAGCCAGCCGGCCGCGGTGCCCAGCCGTCATCTGGAAGAGCCTCTTATTGACCAGCATGCGTGGCCCTTTCATGGTTTGTGGTGAGTGGTTTCCGGATTGCTACGCCCAGTCCATGGAGCGTGGTCCAGCCGCTGTGGGAGCCGGTCCAGCCACCTACCGGCCGAAATTCCACGGGCAGGTCCGCCCCAAGCGCGGTATAGAGGGTGTGGGCGGCCACCGTGGCGGCCCACCACATGGCGGCCGGGGTTGGCGTGCCCGGGGTCTCGAAAACCAACAGGGCGCCGAGGTTCCCTATCCAGTGCTGCCCGGCGCATCGATCGGCCAGCTCCGGATCGCGGAGCGACTCCGCGGACAGGACGCGGGCGCGGCAGGACGGAGGGGCTTGCTGCGGGAAGGAAAGGAGGGAACGCTCCAGGAGGTCCTCAACCACCCGGTCCGCGCCGGCGGCCGGGCGGGCACGCAAGCGGGAGAAGTCACAGCTCCTGCGGGCAGCCAGCTGCGCCTCCGAAACCCCGGCGATCCGGTCATGACGGCGCTGCGGGCACCTCGCCTGAGACACCCCCAGAGACACCGTGGCCAGCGAGAACTCGGGAACAGAGCCGGGATAACGGACAGGCGACACAACATCCCACCGGGCGTCCACACCCCGGGCGGCGGCATGGTGAACCAGGGCCACCGCCGCATACGCAGCGTCCGCGATCAGTAGCGGACCCGCACGGTGGTGGTACTTCGCCAAGGTGCGTTGCGGCAGCACGGTGAGCACGACGACGGCGCCCCGCGCGGGTGCCCGCGGACCCCCTTGGGGTGGGGTACCGCCGTCGTGGTTCCGCAGGCGGAGCAACTCGCCGCCGCTGCCGCTCAAGCCGGTGCCGTTAAACACGTATGTTCCGGGAGGCACATCGCAGCCCTCCCCGCAGAGGACCCGCAGTTGCACCGGGTAACACCCACCGGCCGACGGAACTGGGCGTTTACGCACCTTCCCGGGCAGGCCGGTGGCGGGATTGGGGTGGAAGTCCTCGCTCCACCAGATGGCCCGCAGCATGGCGGCCACCGGGAGCCCATCATGCCGCTGGTGCTCAACCGTGCCGGATGCCGGGGCACCTTGGGGACCGGGCTGCTGCAGGGGACCGGGCGGCTGCACGGGACCAGGAACCTCGTGGCTCCAGGCGCGGGTAAATCCTGAGGGAAGGAGCACGTGGGGTACGTCCATTACATGTGGGGAGGTGGGGTGAGGGTGAAGTCCTCCGGCAGTGCCGGCGCCGTTTCACGCCACCCGCGCTTCAAGGCCGCTGTGGTGAACCTGGGGCAGCCTAGATAGGCGAAAGCGGCCGGGGCGTTGGGAACCAGTCCTCCCACCACGGCGCGGACAACACTCAGGCCGGTCACCGCGACGTCGGGAGTGGTCAGTTCACGGGTATATACGGTGTGGCCGGCCGATTCCAGCCGCCTGTAGAGCTCCGGCATGGACACGTCATCCACGGCAGCAACGTCCACCAGCCCACCCGCGGGCTTGGTGAAGCGTTCCGCGAGGACGTGTGTCCGGGGATCAAGCCACACCTGAACATGTGCACCGAGATCGCGGACTGCCCCGAATCCGGGCCCCACGTCGTCCAGGTATTGACGGTCTTCGCGGTGTTCCAGGTACAGCCCCTTGGCCATGAGCCCTGCCTCGACTGCCTGGAACACCCAACCATCGGCGTCGGTGGCACCTTGGGAGTAGATCCAGGTGTGGACGGCCTCCAGGACTGCCTTGCGTGCCGCTTCAGCGGGATCGTTCTTGCAGGAGAACCCGGCGGCGTACAGCCCGGAATCCGGGTCGAACACCAAGGCAGCCATGCAGGGGGCGAACTCACTGGGCATTTCCACCACCCAGTACTGCAACCGGCAACCGGCCATGGCGTCCACCAGACCGGGAACACTCTCTGGCCTGATACCGCGGGTGGGCCCGTCCAAATGCCACCACAGTTCCAGGGCGTCGCGTTCGATGGTTTCCAGCACCGCCCTGTCCGTGGCATCAGCGCGGCCCTGCCCGGTGGCGATCCCCGCGTAGTTCAGATGATGGATCCGCGGGAGGTCACGGAAACGCCGTTGCCGCCAGTTCAGGAGGGTGAGGCTGGCTGGCAGCCACACGTCCGAGCTGTCCGATTCCCGCCTGCACGCTGTCCACAGAGCGGGAGTGTCGGCGTCGAGGTTCCGGTAGGGGAAGGCCGCACGCTCCAGCTGCCAGTCCGCGAATCGCGGCAGTTGTTCAAGCCCGACGGCGGCCCGGCCTGACGCTGTCAGCTCACGGGCCGTCCCGGTGAAGTAGTGGTGGTCCGGGAGGTCTGCGGGGATGAAGTTGCCGCAGTACCGTTCCATGCCTTCGGCGACGGCCGCGATCCAGGCTTGCCGGCTGTCGCCGAACGTGGTGCCCAGCGAGACACGGTCGGCGGGCCAGTCACCCAGCCAGCGCGCGTTCGATACCTCCGCGGTCATGGACGTGTATGCGGGTGGGGCGTTCTCCGGGGTGAGAACGGGACGGACCCTGCGGATGATTCCGGTCTGCTGGTCCACCAAGGTGTGCAAGGGAAGCAGGCCCAGGGCTTCGGCTGTTGTGGTCATGATTCTCCGTGGTTGTTCAGGGGGTGCGGCAGCGTCTCGGGGGT
>NZ_JAJOHP010000113.1:0-9482 GCF_021109375.1 Arthrobacter sp. AK01 | reverse complement strand
CCCGCCCCTGGGGGCGGGCCCCGGGCCCCCCCCCCGCTCCCCTGGCCCCCACTCCCGCCCCCCCCCCCCCCCCCCGCCGCCCCCCCCCCCCTCCTTGAAAACGTGGGCTGGGTGGATGGCTAGATAACGCCGCCGGCCGCAGACGGGGCACTGGCATCGTTTCCGCCATCGCCTACAGTCTCCCGGGCGACATAGTTCTCGATGTCGAAGAGGTTCTCGGCACGCTCGGTGATGTTCAGCAGCGTGGTCATGGAGGCGACCTCTTCCACCTGTTCCTTCAGGAACCAGAGCATGAACTGCTCGCCCAGGGCATCCCCCTCGGCGCGGGCGACGCGGAACATCTCCTCGATGTTCTTGGTGACTTCCTTTTCCTGTTCCAAGGCCAACGCGATGGGTTCCTTGGCGTTGGTGAAGTTGTTGCGAACCGGGGCAATACCGGGGATCTCCACGTGCACGTTTCGGTCCAGCATGTACTGAACCATCATCATGGCGTGGTTCCGCTCCTCAAGGGATTGACGGTAGAAGTGCCGGGCCAACTGCGGCAAGTCCTCGCCGTCAAAGTACACAGCTACTGCGATGTATTGCTGGGAGGCCGCAAACTCATTGGCGACCTGGGCGGACAACAACTCATTGAATGTCTTCTTAGCCATGGCTCGATCCTACAGGCGGGCCATGACACTTTTGAGGGTGAGGTTCACCACTGCTCAAGGCACCAGCAGGCTGATACTTACTCCAGCCGCAGCGGCAAGGACGCTAAGCGCCATTGTGCCCAACCCATTGATGATGGCCAGGGCCGTGCGACCACTTTGAACAAGCCGGATGGTCTCCAGGCTTGCCGTGCTGAAGGTGGTGTAGCCGCCCAGGAATCCGGTACCGAATACCAGCAGGAGGGACTCCGGCGCTTGGCCGCGCATCACGAACCCTGCCAGTAGGCCCAGCAGCAGGGAGCCCGAAATGTTGATGGCAACGGTCCCCCAGGGAAAAGCGGTCTTGAGGCGTGCCCGGATAAGCCCGTCCACCACAAACCGAACGGCGGCACCTACCCCGCCCGCCAAGGCAAGAAGGATGACCGTCACGATTGGCGTCCAGTTGCGCGCTGGTGATGGCGGGCCCCCAGCCAGATACCCGCAAGGGTGGCAACAGCGCCGCCCACCAGGCTCGCTGCCAGATAACCCGCAGCTGCAGGAGCCGCTCCAGCGCTGAACAGGTGCACCGCATCCAATGCCAGCGTGCTGTAGGTGGTATACGCGCCAAGGAACCCCGTACCCAGCCCGAGCCGCAGGACCCGGCGATTGCCGGCGTCGGGACCCCTGCGGGAGAGGCCCTCAAGCAAAGCGCCCAGCGCCAAGGCGCCGGAAAGATTGATGACCAAGGTGGGAAGTGGCCATGCACCTGGCGCCGGGATGGCAAGTCCCAGACCATACCGTGCCAGAGCGCCCAGCACACCACCGGCCGCAACAATACCGATAAATCCCCAGTGAAGGTGGACGGGGCGTTTGTCCTCAGTCGTCATCGTCGGTGTGGACCCGGGGATTGACGGGAACAACGAGTACCGGCAGTCCTTGGCGATGGGACAGGTGGCGGGCGACGGAACCGGCCGTCAGTTCCTTCAGGGCGGCTGTCAGTTTGTGCTCCCGCGTGCCCACCACGATCATTGATGCGCCTTCAGCTTCGGCTTCCCGGGCCAAGGCACGGGCCGGTTCCCCTGCCAATGGGACCATCGACCATTCGACGCCGGTGCCGTCCAGTTGCGCGGCGATGGCCTGTCTCAGCGATTCGGGGATTTCGTAAGAATCGTCGTCAACGCCGTCCGGATCGATCGGCGCCGCGGGACCTCCTGTACTGCCGTCCACGGGGTACACCGTAACGTCGGCATACGCGCACACCAGTGGCAGCCCGGCACTGGCGGCCACCTGGACTGCTTGCGCAAGAACCACGGGGGGCTGCCCCGGCATGACACCTACCAGGATGGGGCCGGACATGCCGTTGGCGGCCTCAGAACGCGGAGCGGGGGTCTCTGTCACAGGGCTAGTCTACGACGCGGGCAGGTGGCGCAAGCTTGTTCTCACACGCGACGGCTTCCCGACCACAAGGCGAACAGCAGCGGCACCACGGAAACGATCATCAGCACATTGCCGAGCACCATGTCATCGGCACGGACCAAGGCCCCTGAGATAAGCACCGCTCCGAAGATGACTGCGCCGACTGCTCGCCGGACCAACAGGATGAGCCGGGCCATCTGCCGTTCGAGCCTGCGATTTGATACCTGCAGGAAACCGTCCTCCAGTTGAGAGACCAATCCATCCAGCCGTTTCGGCAGGCGCAGGGCTATGGCAGCGGCATCGACCGCCTGGGATGCGACGTCGTTGATGAGGTTTCCACGCTCGTCGCGCAGCAGTTGCGCCGCGTACGGCTCCACGGAGTCCCACAGATTGAAGCGGGCATCCAGTGAGCTGCACACACCCGAGGTCAAGGACATGGCCCTGATGATGAGCAGGAAATTCTCCGGCAACTGGAAGGGCAGGGAGCGAATCACGCTGCCGAACTCAGCCCCGAATTCGCGGAACTCCCGCGGATCAACGTCGCGAAGCTCCGCGAAACCCATCCCGCCGAAGCGCGCGAAGAGCTGTGTCATGGCCCGCTCAAGCTCAGCTGTGTCGGCCGACTGCATCAGCACCCCCACGTCGCTGATCGCGGTCACCAGTCCTTTGCCGTCCCGTGAAGCAGCAGCGATCAGAAGCTTGCGCAGCCCGCTGCGCGTCTTCACGGGAACTTCGCCCATCATGCCGAAGTCAATGAACGTGAGTTTCCAGGGATGCTCACTCGACGGATCGTTAGCCGGCGTGACGAAGATATTGCCGGGGTGGGGATCGGCATGGAAGAAACCGTTGGTGAACAACTGGTCAAACATCACCGAGGCGAAGACTGGAGCCACAGTGGCCGGGTCTATGCCGGCCAGGCGAAGCGACTCCGCGTCCGTGATCTTGATGGCCGTGACATCTTCGAGTGTGAGCACACGGCGGGTGGTTCGCTCCCAGACCACAGCTGGGACAGTTACCCGTGGGTCGTTGGCGAAGTCAGCGGCAAAACGCTCTGAGTTGGCCGCCTCATTCAAGTAATCGATTTCCTCCAAGCTGGTCTGCGCGAACTCCTTGATCAGGGCCGGCACGTCTGCGCGGCTGGAAACGATGCGGATGCGGCTGAGCCAACCTCCCACTTTCCGCAAGGCGGCCAGGTCGACGTCGACGATTTCGGCGATGCCGGGCCGCTGCACCTTGAAGACCACGCTGCTGAGCCCGGTATCCTCGGCATTGCCGGCCAGGAGTTTTGCCCGGTGTGCTTGCCCGAGAGATGCTGCCGCAATGGGCGTCTGCTCGACTGAGGCGAACACCGCCTCCAAGGGGGCACCGAGTTCGGCTTCGGCCAGCGTCCGGATGGCAGGAAAGGGAACGGGCGGCACTTCGTCCTGAAGCCCCTCCAGCTCCGCGGTGATCTCCGGTGGGAGCACGTCCAGCCGGGACGACATGAACTGGCCCACCTTGATCATCAGTCCGCCGAGCTCCACCGCAAGGCCGTGAAACCGCCGGGCAAACTGCCGCATTCTGTTGGCTCGGTTGCGTTCCGTCAGCCGACGAAGGCCTACCTTGGGCAAGAACAGCTCAAACCACCACGTCACCGCCAGATGCCATGCGGCGAATCGCAGGATTCGGCGGTAGCGGGCGCGGGGATCCCCGCTTCCCGGCGTGGGATCTGCCCGATCGCGCCGAACCGACGTCACCCCTTCAGTCCTGGGCGAGGATCGAGTACAGGCGGCGGCGCGCCTCCTCGAGCACCGTCACAGCCTCCTGCACTTGCTTGGGCGTTCCGGTGCGGCCAACCTGCGCGGCGGCCTGAGCCAGGTCCACGCCGGCCTTGGGCAGGGCTGCGAATCCCGGGCTCGACGACGTGCCCAAGGAGTCCCACGGTGCAGACGTTTCAGAACCGGCAACATCCTCCCGGCCGGCTTCAGTCAGGGAGTAGATTTTGCGTCCGCTGGATTCTTCCGCACTGACGAAACCCTCGTCTGCCAGCAATTGCAGGGTGGGATAGACGGAACCGGCGCTCGGCTTCCAGCTGCCCCCACTGCGCTCTTCGATTTCATGGATGATCTGGTAGCCGTGCATGGGGCGCTCGGCAAGCAGGGCGAGGATAGCCGTCCGTAGCTCGCCCCGGCCCGCACGGGTTCCGGAGCGCTTTTCGAACCGGGAGCGAAACTCCTCAACGGCCTGCCACATGCCGTCCAGGTTGTTGCCCATGAATCCGTTTGCAGGGAATGAATTGTGCATCAAGCTCACCTCAGTCAATCGCGAACGATACTAAACGATAGTTAACGATATACCCGAGCGCGGCACCGGGGAAGCCTCATAGCGCAGGACCGGACAGCACTTCTGGGTGATGCCGTCCGGCCCCGGCCGCGGAACCTTGGGGCAGCTTCGGCAAACGAGGGGGGTCATTGGCCGACGCGTGGGATCCGCTGGGTTTAGTAAATGCGAACCGGCCACCTAGGCACACGAGTAGTTGGTACTCGTCTTTTCCTTGCGCTGGAAGGGGCGACTACTTGCAGGGCTGGGAACCCTGATGCCAAATGTGGAGCTAAGGAGATTCGAACTCCTGACCTCTTCGATGCGAAAGAGCCGCTTGCGGGAAAGTCACGTGAAACGCGGTATAGCGTCGAATGACAGAATCCGCGCCAGCATTGGGAAGGGGGCCTATCGCGGTGGCACTACGCGCAGTGCCGTGTAGCCCGGTAGAGCAGCGCCTTGCGGTACGTTTGCGGTACGGACACCAAGCTCCAAGGCCTCGGAAATCTGCTCTGCCGGGATGTCGGCAAGATGGGCATAGCGCTCCGTCGTCATCGGGGACGCATGGCCCAACAGCCGGCCTACCTCCTTGATGGACACACCACTCTGGATCAACCACGAGGCGTAGGTGTGCCGCAGATCGTGCGGCCGCGCGTGATCAATCCCCGCAGCTTCGAGCGCCGGCAACCAGACACGCTTGCGCCAGTTATCCAGGTTCACCATCTCGCCCTCAGCGTTTAGGACCAGAGCCGACCGGCAGCGGCCTACGCGGTGGTCATGTCCGCAGCTAGATCCGCCCGGGGCTCCAGCTCATCGATGAGTTGGGCAACCCACCCAGGAAGCGGGACACTTCGCGCCAGCTTGCCCTTCGGGTAAGGCTTCATCATTCCGGCCTCATAGTCGTACGTTTCAACGACGTGAATCATCCCGCGCTCGCGGTCCACACGGTGAGAGTGAAGGCCCATGGCTTCACCCCAGCGCAGCCCCGTACCGATCAGCAAACCCACAATGGCAGCATCGACCTTCGTATCCAGGACAGCATCAAGCGCCTGGTACTCGTCTTTGATCAGGTAGCGCTCCTGCGCCGGCGGCCGCTGCGGCAGTTTCAGCCGATAGACCGGATTGCCAGGAAGCACCTCCGCATCGACAGCCGCCATGAAAGACGCCGAAAACAGGCCAAAGATCCGCTGAACACTGGAAGCAGCAAGCGTCCGCACAACAGGCTTGTAATCGTTGCTCTCGCGTCGCTTCAGCTCGGCCTTGCTCGGCTTAATCTCAACCCTGGACAATTCGGAGATCCACTTCCGCCCGTCCTGCCTGGTGATATCGCAAAGAGGCACCGAGCCCCACTTGGGGAACAGATATTGATCCCTCATGCTGACCTCATTGGCCGCCGTCGAAGCCTCAATCTTCCGGGTGGGCCACCACTCCTCACACCACTCCCCCCACGTGCGCCGCGCAGCATCCGGATCCCGCCACCCAGCCGACCGCGACGTCTCCTCCTTCGCGCTCGCCGCGTTCTGGGCGGCTCGCTTGTGAGAGAACGTGCCGGCGGAGCGTTCCTTACCGGCGCCGTCGCGGTAGAGCCCCTGGTACTTGCCGGAGGGAAGTTTCTTTGTCCAGGCCACGGGGATCCTTTCGACCTCGGGAACGCTGGCGGCGTTCCGGTATTGAATCGAATTGGATGGTCGGCTACAGCGGCTGTAGCTCCAGGGTGAGGAGCGTTTCCCATTCTTTGTCCTCGAGTCCTGTGAAACGATCCTTTAGGACATCGGGCGTGACCCAGAGTTCGTCAGCAAGTTCATCGAAGGAACGAGCCCAGCGGAGGCTCTTGCTGAGGAGGTCCATGGGGATAAGCCGCCGGGCCGTCTCTTCACAGACGTCAGTTTCGATGCCGAGCGGCTGGCAGCCCCGGTGTTCCCCTTCCAGGTGCACGAGTTCGTGAGCAAGCGCGCAGCGCCGTTCGACTTGCTGCTGGCCCTTATTGAGCCAAATGACGTCAACACCGTTCGTCCTGCCCCGAGCGCCGTCAGGCATGTCAACCCAAGACAGGCGGACATGCTTTAACCCCCGAAGGTGGAGCCATGGATCAATTCCCCAATTCGAACACATATTCGAAATGTTAGAGGTTTTGGCGTCTACCTAAGAACTTGAATTAATAACGTGACGGGTGCAGTTCGTCACCCACGGCAGCGTTAGGCCACGACGGCGAGGGCGTCGTCGACCAGTCTGGATTGCTGGCTTTCTGGGTACGCGACCAGTCCGGGGACTTCGGCCCAGACTTCTCTGGCGATATCCAGAGCAGGCTTGGCAGCTTCGGTCCTCGGTTCCTCGTAGACAACTCGGAGCTGTACGTCTTCGGGGATAACTAGGGGCGGGTTGCCCCTAGATTCGAGGAGGCCGCCTTTCGTCCTTAGCCGGCTCATGTGTGCCGCCCACGCCTGAATTTCTGTTGAGACTTTTTCGACGTCCGAGAGGTTGAATGACCAGGTGTTGGTAATCTGCTCAACCCGAGAGTCAGTAACGGCGAAATTGGCTGTTCGGGGAACAGCGCCGACGCGAACGTGAGGGCGGTTTCGGATGACAGCGTTGCTGCCGCGGGGCAGAGCGTGCCGGAACTGCTGTGACACGTAGTTTGTTACCCGGGCGCCAAAGAGTTCGCGAGTTTTGACCTGAGGATCTGCCACAAGGTGATCAAACAGCATGTCAATGCCGGCCTGCGCGGAATCGGCAACAATCGGGTATGGCGCTGATACTTGCACCGCGTTGTTCAAGCGGGCCGCTAGTCGCGCTACAGTGGCCGCGCTGATGTTTTCGCCGGAGTCAGCAATCGCAGTCAGCATGGCTTCCGGGCCCGAGGCGCGCCCATTATCAAGATTGATTACCATTCGCTGCAGTTCGCGCATCCAATAGTTGGCGATCATTGGGTCACCGCCGAGACGTGTGGCTCGGTTGAGGTGCCTGACCTGACGGAATGCCCAGTCGTGCCCGTCCGCTCCAACGAGCAGGGCGATGTTGACGAATTCTCCGCGGATTGGGTCCGGTACGTAGCGGACAATCCAGTATTGGTAGAACATCTTCACCTCACTTCGTCTTTGGGTTTCGGGTTGGCCAGGGAGGTCTCCTTGGCCAACTGGCGCATTCTTGCCGATGCGTGGGTTCTTCTCTTATAGAACCACCATGCGAGCGATTCAAGGAGTTCATCCGGAACACCCCATGCTAGGGGCACACTCGCAACCACGTCTATAAGGTCCGTCACGGTGAGCGCCTCGATGCGTTCATACATCTCGACAAAGGCCGCTGGATCCATACCCTTCAGTGGGCCCTTCCACGGCTTCCAGGACGTGGTTGTCAGCTCCAGATCTTTTACAGTCAGCGGTTCCGGTTCTCCGCCGGTGATCCAATAACCATGATCGTAAGACCAGACCTGCTCTTCGTTTTGGCGGTCATAGAGCCACTGTTCATCTTCTCCGTAACACAGCTCCCAGAGTGCGATGAAGCGTGGCTGCCGGGTCTTGTTGCCGTCTCGTGTGACAGAGTCGAGCACGTTCTTCTCTAGGCAGTTCTCAAGAAACAGCGACCCATGCGCTACGCCGGGCTGAATACCGCTCCCAATTAGGCGCGGGTCATGAGTCAAGGCTTCAGGGACATTGACCAGGGTGGATGGACGCATAGGAGCGTCCAGCGTGCGGGCCAGCGCCTCGACCACGCGCTCGGCAATCAACGAATCAAGACCATGGGCATTGCCCATGTACTTCACCCAGTAGTGGGTGCCATTCGTTGCAATTCCCAGAAATGGCACTGAGCCAGTGTTGGCCACGCTGGCAATGGCAAAGATGTCCGTCTCAGGTTCCGGGCGCGGATGTGTCGCAAGAAGCCCAAGCCAATTCAGCCGGATCGAGTAATCGACCGGTTCCCCCATACTCATCTGAAGTTACCTATTCCCCTTGGTCCTGGGACTCTTCGCCACGCTCAGTCCACTCACGATCACGCCTTACCTGAGACTCATGCGGGGCACCCGCAGCCAGGTCCTGCCAGTTATCGGGCAACGGAATGTTCCCATCATCAGGAGCTCGCGACCCGGTCTTCTGTCCAGGGCGAGCGTCACGGCGCTTACCGGCTGACCCGATATCGGTGGGAGGTTCAATTTCTGGAATTGCTTCGACATGTGGCTCCTGATTAGTCGCCAGGACCCCTATTTCTCGACCGAGCTGCAGGAATGCCTCACGGGTTGATGCCGGGAGGGTGTGCAGTCCAGCGACATAGACAGAGTCTGGTTCGGTGTCACTGACATCGAGCCCTAGAGACCGGGCTGAGGCCATGATGATTTCCGTGACCGTATAACCAGTTCCTCGCGCCAACCCTTTAATCGTCGCTGGGTCCGGGAAGTTCTTCAGCGGATCATTGATCAGCTGAAAGAGACGTTGCCTTGCCGGCACTCCCCCGCAAGCCTTGGCAAACGAGTCGTAGCTGTAGCCTTTGGCCTCCTTCGCCGAGGAGACCAAGGTCGCAAGATCCTGGTTGCTTGTCACGATATCTAGCCTGTGGTCCTTTGCATCTGAAGCAAAACGGCATTTCTTAGGCAGTGCCTAACCCTAAATGTTCCATACATTGCCGCTAGATGCCTAAGAAGAACTTTGGTAAAGAGTTGGTTGCTTGGCCTGGTACCTATCAGCACCGTAAAACACGTTCAGCGGCACCGCCTGTAGTTTCGCCGCTTCCGAGCCGGCATTGCGGTACTCGAACTGAATGACAACAGGCACCATGTCTGGGCTCGGGTCGCTTCCAATCTCTGAAGCTTCAGCTATCCGAGTTCCAACGAAAGCTATTTCAATGTCTTAAGTGGAGTGTCCTGAAGGAGTATTCACCCTCGGGGTGGAGGGTAGTCAGCGGCACTCGTCATCTGCGAGACACTGACCAGCGACAGGGTACGGACGGAAAGGCCGCTTTCACGCCCGCAGGTGCAGGTGTTGTGACAGACAAACATGCGTAGTTCTAACGTTAAACACTGAAGAGGCCCCCCCCCGCAGGTGGGGGGGGGGGGGGAGGGGGATATACCACCAGGAGAAAATGGATGGCTTGGGGGGGTGGGGCAGTTTTGTTAAGGGGGGTGAAGGGCGGGGGGGTCCAGATAGTAGAAGC
>NZ_JAJOHP010000112.1:0-9845 GCF_021109375.1 Arthrobacter sp. AK01 | reverse complement strand
CCCGCTCTCCTTACCTTTCGGCGGGGTGACCGGTTGCGCGCGTGCGGTCGCTTTCCCCGGTGCACCCCTGCTATAAACGCCCCCGGCCCCCCTCACCATCCGGGGTGTGGGGCGCCGTCGTCGTGTTTGTTCTTTGAAGAACGGTGACTAGATCTTGCGGGCCAGAATGGCCTGCTTGACCTCGGCAATTGCCTGGGTCACCTGGATGCCACGAGGGCATGCTTCCGAGCAGTTGAAGGTGGTGCGGCAACGCCACACGCCTTCTTTGTCGTTGAGGATCTCAAGGCGCATGTCGCCGGCATCATCGCGGGAATCGAAGATGAAGCGGTGTGCGTTGACGATTGCTGCCGGACCAAAGTACTGGCCGTCGGTCCAGAAGACCGGGCAAGATGAGGTGCAGGCTGCGCAAAGGATGCACTTGGTGGTGTCGTCAAAGCGCTCACGGTCCTCAACGGACTGCAGGCGTTCCTTGGTGGGCTCGTGGCCCTTGTTGATCAGGAACGGCATGACTTCGCGGAAGGACTGGAAGAAGGGTTCCATGTCCACGATCAGGTCCTTCTCCACGGGGAGGCCCTTGATCGGCTCGACGGTGATGGGCTTGGTGGTGTCCAGGTCCTTCAGCAGCGTCTTGCAAGCGAGGCGATTGCGGCCGTTGATGCGCATTGCATCGGAGCCACACACGCCGTGGGCGCAGGAGCGACGGAAGGAAACGGTGCCGTCGATTTCCCACTTGACCTTGTGCAGGGCATCCAACACGCGGTCCGTGCCGTACATCGTCAGCTTGTAGTCGTCCCAGCGGGCTTCGTCCGAGATTTCCGGATCGTAGCGGCGCACGCGGAGCGTGATGTGGAACGTGGGAATTTCACCGTCGCCGGCAACACTTGCCGGGAGCTCGATCTTGGAAGCGGGCTCTGCCATTTCGGTCGTCATTAGTACTTACGCTCCATCGGCTCGTAACGGGTGAAGATGACGGGCTTCGTCTCAAGACGGATGCCCGCGACGGATTCCGCCGAGGAGTCGACGGTGACGGAATTGTCCAGGTAAGCCATGGAGTGCTTCATGAACTTTTCGTCGTTGCGGTCCGGGAAGTCCTCGCGGTAGTGGCCACCGCGGGACTCTTCACGGTGCAGGGCACCGACGGTCATGACCTTGGCCATGTCCAGCAGGAAGCCCAGTTCCACCGCTTCCAGGAGGTCCAGGTTGAAGCGCTTGCCCTTGTCCTGGACAGTGACGTTCTTGTAGCGCTCTTCGAAGGACTCGATGTCGCTGAGGACCTGCTCCAGCGATTCCTTGGTACGGAACACCTGCATGTTGGCATCCATGGTGTCCTGCAGTTCCTTGCGGATCTGTGCAACACGCTCGGTGCCATTGCCGTTGAGCAGGCCGCTGAGGATGCCCCGGGTCATTGCCTCCGGATCCTCGGGCAGCTCGACGTAGTCGGCCGTCTTGGAGTACTCAGCGGCGGCAATGCCGGCGCGCTTGCCGAAGACGTTGATGTCCAGGAGCGAGTTGGTGCCGAGGCGGTTGGAGCCATGTACGGACACACAGGCAACTTCACCGGCTGCGTAGAGGCCCGGCACGATCGTGTCGTTGTCCTGCAGCACCTCGGTGGTGATGTTCGTGGGGATGCCGCCCATGGCGTAGTGCGCCGTCGGGAAAACGGGAACAGGATCGGTGAACGGTTCCACACCCAGGTAGGTGCGGGCGAACTCCGTGATGTCCGGAAGCTTGGCCTCGATATGCGCCGGCTCAAGGTGGGTCAGGTCCAGGAGGACGTAGTCCTTGTTTGGGCCACAGCCGCGGCCTTCACGCACTTCGTTCGCCATGGCGCGGGCCACGATGTCACGGGGTGCAAGGTCCTTGATGGTGGGGGCGTAGCGCTCCATGAAGCGCTCACCCTCGGAGTTACGCAGGATGGCACCTTCACCACGAGCACCCTCGGTGAGGAGGATGCCAAGGCCGGCCAGGCCGGTCGGGTGGAACTGGAAGAACTCCATGTCTTCCAGCGGGATGCCGCGGCGGAACGCGATGCCCATGCCGTCGCCCGTGAGGGTGTGGGCGTTTGAGGTGGTCTTGAAGACCTTGCCGGCGCCGCCGGAGGCGAACACCACGGACTTGGCTTGGAAGACGTGAAGTTCACCGGAAGCGAGGTCGTAGGAGACCACGCCGGCTACACGCTTCTGCTTGTACGGAGTACCGTCTTCGCGCACTGCGTCTTCTTCGACGATCAGCAGGTCCAGGACGTAGTACTCGTTGTAGAACTCAACGTTGTGCTTGACGCAGTTTTGGTACAGCGTCTGCAGGATCATGTGGCCGGTACGGTCTGCCGCATAGCAAGCACGGCGGACGGGGGCCTTGCCGTGGTCGCGGGTGTGGCCACCGAAGCGACGCTGGTCAATCCGGCCCTCGGGCGTGCGGTTGAACGGCAGGCCCATCTTTTCCAGGTCCAGCACGGCGTCGATGGCTTCCTTCGCCATGACCTCGGCTGCGTCCTGGTCAACCAGGTAGTCGCCACCCTTGATGGTGTCAAAGGTGTGCCATTCCCAGTTGTCTTCTTCGACGTTGGCCAGTGCTGCACACATTCCACCCTGGGCTGCACCGGTGTGCGAGCGGGTGGGGTAGAGCTTGGTCAGTACCGCTGTGCGTGCGCGCTGACCGGACTCGATCGCGGCGCGCATGCCGGCGCCACCTGCACCGACAATGACGACGTCGTACTTATGGACCTGCATACCAGATGCTCTCTCTTTCAAAAATCAGATGGTCGGCGGAGGCTGCTCCGCTACGTCAGGCGTGCCGTATCAAACCGGCAGCGCCGCTGTGGCACGGCCTCTACGGGGCCGGGCAGAATCCGCCGGGAAGCTGAACGCCGTCCACCACGGGGCACGGGTTGAAGGTGAAGATCACCAGGGTGCCCAGGATGATGATGACCAGGGTGGCCGCGTAAAGGACCATCTTGAGCCAGAAGCGCGTGGAGTCCTTCTCGGCGTAGTCGTTGATGATGGTGCGGACGCCGTTGGTGCCGTGCAGCATGGCAAGCCACAGCATGGCGAGGTCCCAGAACTGCCAGAAGGGATCTGCCCACTTGCCGGCTACGAAGCCGAAGTCGATGGCGTGGATGCCTTCGCCCACCAACAGGTTCACGAAGAGGTGGCCGAAGATCAGCACCACCAGGACGATGCCGGAGAGGCGCATGAAGAGCCAGGCGATCATCTCGAAGTTGCCGCGGCTGGAGCCTGTGCGGTTGTACTTCGGGGCGATTTTCCCGGAACGCGGGGATTCGATGGTTGTCATGGCTTAGTGGCCTCCCAGCGCGAGGGAAAGGTGGCGGATGGCGAAGCCGGCGAACGTGACCAGCCACAGCGCAAGCACGATCCACAGCATCTGGCGCTGGTACTTTGCGCCCTTCTTCCAGAAGTCGATGGCGATCACGCGCAGGCCGTTGAAGGCGTGGAAGATGATCGCAGCGACCAGGCCCGTTTCCCCCAGGGCCATGAGGGGGTTCTTGTAAGCACCAATGACGGCCGTGTAGGCCTCAGGGGACACGCGCACCAATGAGGTGTCCAGCACATGGACCAACAAGAAGAAAAAGATCACTACACCGGTAATACGGTGTCCAACCCAGGACCACATGCCTTCACGGCCGCGGTACAAGGTGCCAGCTGGTTTTGTCGGCACTGATTAAACCTTCCTGCAACACAGCGGCGCTGGCATGGGATCCATGCGGGGGGAACGCCTGCTGCGAGAGCACTCGTAGCTCACGCCTAAATCTAGGCTTCGCTAACAGCATATTCAATTTAGGACTGGCTTCTCTGCTTGTTAATTCCATGTTTCCTGCCCGTATTCAGGCAATTTTGGCCAGTGCTTGAGACGAACACCACATGCGTGGCGTTCTGCGGGGCTTCCCGGCTGCGTCGGATAAAGTGTTGCGGTGAGTACAGAAGACGCGAAATACCCGGAATCGCCCATGAACCGCTTCCATGCGGTCATTCCGGCGGGCGGTGTGGGCACCAGGCTGTGGCCGCTCTCGCGTGCCGCCGCGCCCAAGTTCCTCCACGATCTGACCGGTTCCGGCAGCACGTTGTTGAGGGCCACCTACGACCGCCTTGAGCCGCTGGCCGGCGAGCGGGTGCTCGTAGTAACCGGCGAGGCACACCGCGCCGCAGTGTGCCGCCAGCTCCCCGAAGTAGGGGACGACGAACTGGTGCTCGAAAGCGAGCCCAAGGACTCCGGCGCCGCCATTGGACTGGCCGCTGCCATCCTGTATCGCCGGGACCCGGACACCATCATGGGCTCCTTCGCCGCAGACCAGGTCATCAGTCCGGACAATCTCTTCCAGGAAACCGTGCGCGAAGCGATCTATACCGCAGCCATGGGAAAGATCGTCACCATCGGCATCAAGCCAACGCACCCGTCTACTGGTTTCGGTTACATCCGTTCCGGTGCAGCCCTCCATGTCGAAGGCGCTCCCAACGCGCTTGCAGTTGCGGAGTTCGTGGAGAAGCCCAGCCAGGAAGTTGCCAATAAGTACGTCGAGGCAGGGGACTATGTCTGGAACGCCGGCATGTTCGTCGCTCCTGTGGCCCTCATGCTCAAGCACTTGGAAGCCAACCAGCCCGAGCTCTTCGCGGGCCTGCAGGAAATCGCCGAGGCCTGGGATACGCCGCAGCGCGCCGAGGTGACCGCCCGTGTCTGGCCCACCCTGCCCAAGATTGCCATTGACTACGCGGTGGCCGAGCCCGCAGCGGCGGCCGGCGATGTCGCCGTCGTGCCTGGCACGTTCCGTTGGGACGACGTTGGCGACTTTGCCGCGATCGGTCGCCTCAACAACGCCGGCGACGTCGACGAAGTGACAGTGCTTGGTGAGGGCGCGCGCGTCTTTGCTGAAAATGCCAGCGGGGTGGTGGTCTCCGATACCAAGCGCGTTATTGCCCTGATCGGCATCAAGGACGTAGTCATCGTGGACACCCCGGACGCGCTCCTGGTCACCACCAAGGAACATGCCCAACTGGTCAAAGGTACGGTTGACGCCCTCAAAGCCAGCGGCGATACGGACGTGCTGTAAAGCAACCCGCTTATACCGTGAGCCACCTCTTTGGTTGTCCTGCCGCTGAACGCAGCGTAACCAAGAGGTGGCTTTCGTTCTTCGAGGGCCACGCATGGCTAGAGTTGTGACGTGCGCAATTACACGACTGAAACCGAGCCCGCTCCCGTGGTGAGTCCTTGGGTTGATGAACTGCTTCCCGGACTGATCGAATTCCGGCGTGACCTCCATGCGCACCCGGAGCTGTCCTTCAAGGAATTCCGTACCACGGACAAGCTCGTGGAGCGGCTTGAAGCAGCCGGGCTGAAGCCACGGCGGCTGGAAGAGACCGGGCTGACGGTTGATGTGGGCGAAGGCCCCATTGCCACCGCCCTCCGCGGGGACATCGACGCCCTGCCGATCATTGAGGAAACCGGACTGCCGTTCGCGTCGAAGAACCATGGCGTTACCCATGCTTGCGGGCACGACGTCCACACCACTGCCATGCTCGGCATTGCCTTGACGCTGCAGCGGATGCACAAGAACAATCCGCTGGGTGGCACGGTCCGGATCATCTTCCAGCCTGCCGAGGAAACCATGCCCGGTGGCGCGTTGTCCTGCATCGAGCAGGGAGTGCTTGAAGGTGTGCCGCGTATCCTGGCGCTGCACTGTGATCCCCGGATCAACGTGGGCCAGATCGGCACCCGCATCGGGGCCATTACCTCGGCGTCGGACACCATCAAGATTGAACTCTCCGGCAGGGGCGGCCACACGTCCAGGCCGCACTTGACCGAGGACCTCGTCTTCGCTTTATCGCAGATCGCCATCAACGTCCCTGCTGTTCTTTCCCGCCGCGTGGATGTCCGCAGTGGCGTGTCCGTTGTCTGGGGCCAGATCTCCGCCGGCTCTGCGCCCAACGCCATCCCCGGCTCCGGCTACATGGCCGGAACCATGCGTTGCCTTGACCGCGACGCCTGGCACAGCGCGGGGGAGTTGCTGGACGAAGTGGTGAAGCAGGTTGCTGCCCCTTACGGCGTGGACGTCCACATGGAGCACACCCGCGGCGTGCCCCCGGTGGTCAATTCCGAGCATGAGACAGCCCTCATCGAAGCCTCCGCGCGCGCGGAGTTGGGTGAGAACGCAGTGGTCCTGACCCCGCAGTCCATGGGTGGGGAGGACTTCGCCTGGTTCTTGGCCGACCTTCCCGGCGCCATGATGCGCCTTGGCACGCACACGCCCGGCGGCGAAGAATACGATCTTCACCGCGGCGACTTCATCGTGGACGAACGCGCCCTCGGCTACGCCATCCGCGTCCTGACCGCGGCTGCCCTCCGTACCATCCGCGACCTCGAGCAGTAACCCCTCGAGCAGTAAACCCACTGATTCGCATCAGGCGAAAATGAGTTGTGCACAATTGAATTGTGCGCTATCGTTTTATCCATGAGTGATGCACCCCGCCTCCGCCACCAGGTTTGCTTTGCGCTGTATTCGGCTTCCAAGGCTGCGACGGCGGTCTACCGCCCCGTGCTGGAGGACCTCGGCCTGACGTACCCGCAGTACCTGGTGATGCTGGTCCTGTGGGAGCAGGAGCCGCGAAGTGTTCGCGACCTCGGTGCCGAATTGGGCCTCGATTCCGGAACGCTCTCGCCCCTGCTCAAGCGGCTCGAAGCCTTGGGCCTGGTGGAACGCCGCCGCTCCGCGGAGGACGAGCGCCGCGTGGACGTCGTCCTGACCGACGCCGGGACTGCCTTGAGCGCCCGCGCCCAGGCCGTGCCCCAGCGCCTCGCCGACGCCGCAGGCCTTTCTGCCGACGAGATTGAACAACTGCACGCCACCCTCGGCAAGCTCACGGCAGCGCTGAACAGCTCACTCTGACAGACTCCCGGAAAATCCCGAGACATCCATTCCCGAAGAGAAACGGAAACACCATGAAGACTCTCTACACTGCCGAGGCATTGGCCTCCGGCGAAGGCCGCGACGGCAACGCCCGCACGAATGACGGCAAACTGGATGTAGCACTCGCCAGCCCCGTGGAACTCGGTGGCAACGGTGAAGGCACCAACCCGGAACAGCTTTTCGCAGCCGGCTACGCTGCCTGCTTCCACTCAGCCCTCCGCCTGGTGGGCCGCAAGGAGCGCGCCGACCTCAGCGATTCCGCCGTCGCTGCCAAGATCCACTTCGGCGCCCTGACGGACAGCGAAGGCTACGGCCTGGCCGCGGAGTTGGAGGTCGCCCTGCCCGCGCTGGACCGCACCACGGCTGAAGAGCTGATGGCCAAGGCGCACCAGATCTGCCCTTACTCCAACGCGACCCGCGGCAACATGGCCGTAGACCTCAAGCTCGTGGAGTTCGCAGCATGAGCGCCCCCGCAACGGAAACCCGCGAAATCCAGCTCGCCTCGCGCCCGATCGGCAGGCCGGCCCCGGAGAACTTCCGGTTGGCAACGGCCCAGGTTCCCGAGCTCGCCGAGGGACAGGTCCTGGTGAAGAACCAGTTCATGTCCGTGGACCCCTACATGCGCGGCCGCATGAACGACGTCAAGTCCTACTCTGCGCCCTTCCGCTTGGATGCAGCGCTCGACGGCGGTGCGGTGGGTGAGGTGATCGCGTCCCGTTCGGACGCGCACAAGGTGGGTGACGTCGTCGTGCATCAACTGGGGTGGCGCGAGCACGCTGTGGTGGACGCCGCCGCGACGACGCCGGTCCCAAGTGGACTCGCTCCAACGTCGGCGTTCCTCGGCGCGCTGGGCATGACAGGGCTGACTGCCTACGCCGGACTGCTCAAGGTGGCTGAGTTCAAGGAGGGCGAGGTTGTCTTCGTGTCCGGTGCGGCAGGTGCCGTCGGCTCGATGGTGGGCCAGATCGCCAAGGCCATGGGCGCGTCAAAGGTCATCGGCAGCGCCGGGTCGCCGGAGAAGGTTGCCCGCCTGCTGGAGCTTGGCTTTGACGCCGCGTTCAACTACAACGACGCCCCGGTGCTCGAGCAGCTCCGTGAGGCGGCGGGGGAGCGCGGCATCGACGTGTACTTCGACAACGTCGGCGGCGAGCACCTCGAAGCGGCCTTGGCGACCCTCACCGTTGGTGGACGGGTAGCAATGTGCGGCGCCATCGCACAGTACAACTCCACCGAGCCCCCGGTTGCGCCGAGGAACCTGGCAGTGGCCATCGGGAAGCAGCTGACGATGCGTGGATTCCTGGTGGGCGGACAACGCCAGCACGCCGCGGAGTTCGCGCAGAACATGGCCGGTTGGCTGGCCGACGGCAGCGTCAGCTACGACGAGACAATCGTCGATGGACTGGAGAATGCACCGCAGGCCTTCATTGATCTGCTCGATGGCGCGAACACCGGAAAGATGCTCGTCCGCCTCTAATCCACAGGTGAAGCGCGTGTGACTTGCACACCCGGCTACTGCTTGGTAACAAAAGGTCAACAATCTGACCTGGAGTGATCATTTGTGGTAGCTGGGTGTGTTCCAGGCCACTAGTGTTGGTGACATCAATGCGCTTAGGCGCAGCTGCGAGCATCAGTGAAAACAGAATTTCTGCCTCAGGTATAGGAAACGGACACTCATTGACCATCCGTCGTAGCGCCAATCACTTTCTTCCTGGAGGAAAATTGAAGAAACCACTGCGTGCCACCCTGAAGCGCGGTTCAATGGCCGGTGTTGCCACCGTCGGCGCAGCAGCGCTCCTGCTGACCGGTTGTGGACAGGCCCCCGACGCCGGATCCGGCGCTGCCACCAAGAGCGACTTTGTTGGATGCATCGTGTCCGACTCCGGCGGATTCGATGACCAGTCCTTCAACCAGTCCTCGTTCGAAGGCCTCAAGAAGGCCGAGACTGATCTAGGCATCACGGTGAAGTCGGCCGAATCGAAGGCCAACAGCGACTTCGAAACCAACCTCAACGGCATGATTTCCGCTGGCTGCAACCTTACGGTTACCGTCGGCTTCCTCCTGGGCGATGCCACCAAGGCCGCCGCCGAGAAGAACACGGACAAGCACTTCGCGATCGTCGACTACACGTATGAGACGCCGATCGCCAACGTCAAGCCGATCGTGTATGACACGGCACAGGCGGCTTACCTGGCCGGTTATGCGGCTGCGGCCACCACCAAGACCGGCAAGGTGGGCACCTTCGGCGGCATCAAGATCCCCACAGTCACCATCTTCATGGACGGCTTCTACGACGGCGTCCAGGCCTACAACAAAGCCAAGAACAAGACCGTCCAGGTTGTCGGCTGGGACAAGAACACCCAGGACGGTTCGTTCACGGGTGACTTCGAAAAGCAGGACACCGGCAAGCAGGTCACCATCAACCTGCTGGACCAGGGCGCAGACATCATCATGCCTGTAGCCGGCCCCGTTGGTAAGGGTGCAGGTGCTGCGCTGAAGGAAGCCAAGGCTGCCGGCAAGGACGTCAAGCTCATCTGGGTTGACTCCGATGGCTACCTCACCGCTCCCGAGTACAAGGACCTCATGCTGACCTCCGTGGTCAAGCAGATGGGTGAAGCCGTTGAAGCCGTGGTGAAGGACGACACGGAAGGCAAGTTCAACAACGCAGCCTATGTCGGGACGTTGGAGAACGATGGCGTTGCCATCGCACCGTTCCACGATCTTGACTCCGCTGTCACTGCTGAAACCAAGTCCGAGCTCGATGCCCTGAAGGCCGACATCGTCTCCGGCAAGCTGGTTGTCGAATCGGCAGCGAGCCCCAAGAAGTAAACAATTCCTGGACCGCCGGCGGGGGGGCGGGGGCGCGGCCGGGGGGGGCGCGGCCGGGCGGGGGAGGAGCGGCGGGGCAGCGGGCAGAGGCGGAGGCACGCGG
>NZ_JAJOHP010000111.1:0-9870 GCF_021109375.1 Arthrobacter sp. AK01 | reverse complement strand
TCCGCGCGGGCCCCCCCCCCCCCCCCCCCCGCGCGCCCCCCCCAAAACCCCGGGGGGGCGGCCCCCCCGCGCCCCCACCCCCCCCCCCCCCCCCCGTCAAGTACTCCCCACCCCCTTCCCCCCCCCCCGCAGCCCCCCCCCGGGGGCCGGTTTGCTTTTAAGGCTGAACATTGCTGCCGAGCGTAGACGTGCGCCGTCAGCGAACAGCGCGATTCCGGCGAACAAATCACCCCGGAAAACAGTTAGTGTCCAAGTAGTGAAGTTCAGTGAGGTCACTGGCACCAGCGAGAGGTAAGTACTTATGTCACAGCAATCAGAGGCTCCCCGGATGGCAACTGTCGATCCCGCAGCCCAGAACAACTACATCTACAACCGCCTGCTGAAAGAGCGCATTATTTGGCTCGGCTCTGAAGTCCGTGACGAGAATGCCAACGCCATTTGCTCCCAGCTCCTCCTCCTCTCGGCCGAAGACCCGGAGAAGGACATCTACCTGTACATCAACTCCCCGGGTGGGTCCGTGACGGCCGGCATGGCCATCTACGACACCATGCAGTTCATTCCGAACGACGTCGTCACAGTCGCAACGGGCTTGGCTGCCTCCATGGGCCAGTTCCTCCTGTCGTCCGGCACCAAGGGCAAGCGTTACGCCACGCCCAACGCCCGCATCCTGATGCACCAGCCCTCCGGCGGCATCGGCGGCACGGCCTCGGACATCAAGATCCAGGCTGAACTGATCCTGCACATGAAGAAGGTCATGGCGGAACTTACGGCTGAGCAGACCGGTCAGTCCGTAGAGACCATCCTCAAGGACAATGACCGCGACAAGTGGTTCACGGCCCCCGAGGCGTTGGAATACGGCTTCTTCGACAAGATCTCGGCGCACGCCGGTTCTGTTGCCGGTGGTGGCGGTACGGCCAACCAGTCGGGCGCAGAGTCGAACTCCGAAAACTAACCGGCACCAAGAACCACTGAAACCCCAGGAGTAAAGAACATGAACTACAACTTCGGATGGTCTGCCGGTAATCTCCCGTCCAGCCGTTACGTCCTGCCCCAGTTCGAGGAACGCACACCTTACGGCTTCAAGCGCCAGGACCCGTACACCAAGCTGTTCGAGGACCGCATCATCTTCCTCGGTGTCCAGGTTGACGACGCCTCCGCCGACGACATCATGGCCCAGTTGCTGGTCCTTGAGTCAACGGACCCGGACCGCGACATCACCTTGTACATCAACTCGCCAGGCGGCTCATTCACGGCCATGACGGCCATCTACGACACCATGCAGTACATCCGTCCGGAGATCCAGACGGTATGCCTGGGCCAGGCCGCCAGTGCAGCTGCAGTTCTGCTCGCTGCGGGTACCCCGGGTAAGCGACTGGCGCTTCCGAACGCACGTGTCCTGATCCACCAGCCGGCTCTGTCCGGTGGCCAAGGTGGGCAGGCCTCCGACCTTGAAATCCAGGCGGCTGAAGTCATGCGCATGCGCACCTGGCTTGAGGACACTCTGGCGCACCACTCGGGCCGTACTTCCGAGCAGGTCAACAATGACATCGAGCGCGACAAGATCCTCACGGCGGCGGACGCCCTGAGCTACGGTCTCATTGACCAGGTTCTGGACTCCCGCAAGATCAAGCCCCAAGCAATCTCCCGGTAGCACACGGAATTCGACGCCGGTGCGGTTCGCGAAATATGGACCGCACCGGCGTTCTGTTTCCACCCAAGCAGCCCATTGTGACCTAGAGTGGATGTTGTCACGGTGGTGCCAGCCGCGGCTTGGCCGCACACTTGATGACGGCGCGGAGCCGCATCACCCGCATGCAACGAAGGGATTCCCACATGGCTCGGATTGGCGAGAGCACGGATCTGCTGAAGTGTTCTTTCTGCGGAAAGAGCCAAAAGCAGGTACGGAAGCTGATTGCCGGGCCCGGTGTCTACATCTGCGATGAATGCATCGAGCTGTGCAACGAGATCATCGAAGAGGAACTCGCTGAAGTTTCCGATCTCGGCAGTTTCGAACTGCCCAAGCCCCGTGAAATCTTCGACTTCCTGCAGGAATACGTCATCGGTCAAGAACCGGCCAAGCGGTCGTTGGCGGTGGCAGTCTATAACCATTACAAGCGCATCCAGGCAGGCCACGCACCCAAGACCGGGAGCCTCGGTGAGGGATCACACCACGAGGACGTGGAGATCGCAAAGTCCAACATCCTCCTGATTGGCCCCACGGGTTGCGGTAAGACCTATTTGGCCCAGACGCTGGCCCGGCGCCTTAACGTCCCCTTCGCCGTAGCCGATGCGACCGCCCTGACAGAGGCCGGTTATGTCGGTGAAGACGTCGAGAACATCCTGCTTAAGCTCATCCAGGCCGCTGACTACGACGTCAAGAAGGCCGAGCAGGGCATCATCTACATTGATGAGATCGACAAGATCTCCCGGAAGAGCGAAAACCCGTCGATTACCCGTGATGTGTCCGGCGAAGGTGTGCAGCAGGCACTCCTGAAGATTCTTGAGGGAACCGTTGCGTCAGTGCCCCCTCAGGGAGGCCGTAAGCACCCGCATCAGGAGTTCATCCAGATCGATACCACCAATGTCCTCTTCATCGTTGCCGGCGCCTTTGCAGGCCTCGAGGACATCATTGGTTCACGGTCCGGGCGCAAGGGTATTGGATTCGGCGCGCCGCTCAACGAAGCCCGTGACAATGTGGACACCTACGGCGAAGTAATGCCTGAGGACTTGCTGAAGTTCGGCCTCATCCCAGAGTTCATCGGCCGCCTCCCTGTCATCACTACGGTGTCCAACCTGGACCGGCCTGCCCTGATCCAGATTCTGTCCACTCCCAAGAACGCATTGGTGAAGCAATACCAGAAGATGTTCCAGTTGGATGGCGTTGACCTGCAGTTCGACGACGACGCCTTGGACTCCATCGCGGATCAGGCGCTTGAGCGCGGTACCGGCGCCCGTGGCCTCCGGGCCATCATGGAAGAAGTGCTGCTGCCGGTCATGTTCGATCTCCCCAGCAGGGATGACATCGCCACCGTGGTCATTACGGCCGACGTCGTAGCGAAGAAGGCGCAGCCGACCATGATCGCCCATGACGTCGTAGCCAAGCGCCGGAATAAGTCGGCCTAGCCTTCTGTTGGCCTAAGCAAGGAGCGGTTCCGCTGGGACCGCCTGCTTGCCACGTTTCCCACCCTTCCGAGGAGTTCCCTGTGCCCGATCAGATCGTGTCCGAAGAAACCGTCAACAAAGCCGATTTCTGGTTTGATCCTGTCTGCCCGTTTGCTTGGATCACCTCGCGCTGGATCGGCGAAGTGGAGCAGGTCCGGGGGATCCAGACCGAGTGGCATGTCATGAGCCTTTCCGTCCTGAACGAGGGCCGCGACCTTCCGGCCGATTACAGGGCGATGATGGATGACAGCTGGGGTCCGGTCCGCGTGATTATTGCCGCCCAGGAATTGCACGGCAGCACGTACGTCAAGCCGCTGTATGACGCCATGGGGGAGCAGATCCACCATGAGGGCAACAAGGACCGTGCTTCGGTGATCCAGAAGGCCCTTGCCGAGGTCGGCCTGCCCGCCGACCTGGCACGCTTTGCGGACTCGGATGAGTACGACGCTCACTTGCGCACAAGCCACGAGGCGGGGATCTCTTTGGTGGGGCAGGACGTAGGCACCCCCGTCGTGGCCTTCAATGGAACGGCGTTCTTCGGTCCCGTCCTGACGCGTATTCCGCGCGGCGAAGAGGCAGGAAACATCTGGGACGCCACCGTCACTCTGGCCGGATACCCGCATTTCTTTGAGTTGAAGCGCAGCCGCAGCGAAGGCCCGGAATTCAACTAGCCCAAACGCTACTTCAGGAAACGCGAAGTCCGGCGGTCGGCCAGTATCTTCCCGTTGGTCTGGCAAGTGGCGCAGTATTGCAGGGAGGTGTCCGCAAAGGACACCTCCCTTACTGTGTCACCACACACCGGGCATGGAAGCCCGGTCCGGGCATGCACCCGGAAGTTGCTGCGCTTGGTGTCCTTCAGTTCGCTGGACGGCTTGCCCGCGGCTGCGTTGACGGCTCCTACCAGAACCTCCTGCATGGCCGCGTAGAGCCGTGCGACTGTCTGTTGGTCCAGCGACTTGGCGCTGGCGAAGGGAGAGATTTTTGCGGCGTGCAGGATTTCGTCACTGTAGGCGTTGCCTATGCCGGCAATGACGCCCTGGCTCCGAAGCAATCCCTTGATCTGCTGTGAACTGGATCCAAGGATCGTCGCCAGGGCATCAAGGTCGAAGTCGGGACTGAGTGGCTCCGGGCCCAAGGTTGCTATCCCCGGGACGTCCTGGGGATCACGCACCACGTAGATTGCCAAACTCTTCTTGGTTCCGGCCTCCGTCAGGTCGACACCGATGTGGGCATCATCCGCGGGTCGGTGGAGTAGGAGCCGTGCTGAGATGTTGCTTTTCCCCATTCGCAAGCCGGCCGAGGAGGGATGTTCCGTGTAGCGGACCCACCCTGCCTTCGCCAGGTGGAACACGAAAAACAGGCCGTCGACGTCAACGCAGACGAACTTCCCGATGCGTCGGACACCTTGAACAGTCCGGCCTTCCAGGGCGGAATAGGGAGGATCCGCAGTCTTGAGTGCTGAGAAGGAATTGATACGGACCTCGGTCAGCACAGCTCCATGGAGTTGGGTGTCCAAATACATGCACAGGCCGTGCACTTCTGGGAGTTCCGGCATGGACAATACTTTGCCACAGGTAGGACCTGGGCCGCAGGAGAACTACAGGATTGTAGTTCGTCCGGAAGCCTTGTGCATCTCCGTCGGCAGGACAACAATGGTTCTTACCCACTTCGAAAGAAGAGGGACACGGAAACCAAAGATTCAGTGATATGCAACCAACGCAGCCTTTGGCAAAGTTGGAAGCAAGCTACCAGTGACGAGGTAGGAAGACCTGAAATTCCAAGGATTCCGCCAGACTGTCAAGGCGTCACCAGACAGCCGAAAAGTCGAAGCCCCACCAACGGCAAAACGCTGATGGGGCTTCCCCTTTTCCCAAAAACTGTTGGGCTCTTGAACTCCGGCCGCCGGAAGGCTAGGACGCGGGCGTTTCCTCGGCCGGTGCCAGGACAACATCGCTGACTGTCAGCTCACCTTCGCCGGACTGGAGCGTGATCTCCTGCGCGTTGGCGGCAGCCTTCAAGTCACCGAGGCCGGCCTTCAACTGGGCGACCAGGACCTCCGAGGCGGTGATGGATGCAGACAGGACCTCTGTGCGCTGCTTGACCTTGGCCTCTGACTTTGCCTTGCGGATACCGCTGAGCGCAATGCCCACAGTGCCCAGCATGGTGGTGTCGCCGTCGGTGATTTCCAGGGCGGCGGGCCACTCTGCACGGTGGACGGAGCCTGTGCGCCACCAGCCCCAGACCTCTTCAGTGGCGAAGGGCAGGAACGGGGCGAACAGGCGCAGGAGCGAGTCGAGGGTTGTTGCCAGCGCTGCCAGAACGGAAGCCTGCTCGGTCTCGCCTGCGGCACCGTAGGCACGGTCCTTGATCAGCTCAACATAGTCGTCTGTGAACTGCCAGAAGAACGACTCGGTGATCTGGAGCGCGCGGGCATAGTCGTAGTTTTCGAACGCCTTGGTGGACTGGGCGACGACGTCGGACAGTTGCGCGAGCAACGCACGGTCCAGCGGATTGGTCAGCACCGAGAGGTCGCCGGACACGACAGAGTTCTCGGTGGCGCCAAGGTTCAGCACGAACTTGGAGGCGTTCAACAGTTTGATCGCTAGACGGCGGCCAATCTTCATCTGGGCGATCTCGTACGCTGTGTCAGCGCCGAGCTTGGCCGATGCTGCCCAATAGCGGACAGCGTCTGAACCGTACTCGTTGAGCACATCGGTCGGCACCACAACGTTGCCCTTGGATTTGGACATCTTCTTGCGGTCAGGATCCAGGATCCAGCCGGAGATGGCAGCGTGCTTCCACGGAGCATTCTTCTGCAAGGCGTCGGCCCGGACGGCCGAGGAGAACAGCCAGGTGCGGATGATGTCGTGGCCCTGGGGACGGAGGTCGAAGGGGTAGACCTTGGAGAACAGGTCTTCGTCACGGCTCCAGCCACCGACAATCTGAGGAGTCAGCGAGGAGGTGGCCCAGGTATCAAGGACGTCGGCATCGCCCGTGAAGCCGTTGGCCTGGTCACGCTGGGATTCCTCGAACCCTGGTGCGGCATCCGCGGCAGGGTCCACAGGCAGCATTTCGTCCGACGGCAGGATGGGGTTGTCGTAGTCCGGATTGCCTTGGGCATCCAAGGGATACCAGACGGGGATGGGCACGCCGAAGAAGCGCTGGCGGGATACAAGCCAGTCGCCGTTCAGGCCGGCAATCCAGTTCTCGTAGCGGGAGCGCATGAATGCCGGGTGGAAGGTGATTTCCTGTCCACGGCCGATCAGGCGTTCACGGCGTTCTTCGTCGCGGCCACCGTTGCGGATGTACCACTGACGGGAGGTAACTACCTCGAGGGGCTTGTCGCCCTTCTCGAAGAAGTTCACCGGGTGCATGATCTTCTTCGGTTCGCCATCCAACAGCTCCGCTGCCTTGAGCAGTTCAACCACGGCTTCCTTTGCGGAGAAAGCGGTCTTGCCGGCGATCGCGGCGTAGGCTTCCTTGCCGGCGTCGGTGGTGATCCAGTCAGGGGTCTCAGCGATGATGCGGCCGTCGCGGCCCATGATGGCGCGCGTGGGCAGCTGCAGTTCACGCCACCAGGTGACGTCGGTCAGGTCACCGAACGTACACACCATGGCGATGCCGGAGCCCTTGTCAGCCTTGGCGAGCGGGTGGGCCTTGACCTCGAGCTCCACATCGAACAGCGGGGACTTCACAGTCTTGCCGAACAGCGGCTGGTACCGCTCGTCGTCGGGGTTGGCTACCAGGGCTGCACAAGCGGCGAGCAGTTCCGGACGAGTGGTCTCGATGAAGATCTTTTCCCCGTCTTCGGTGAAGAACGGGTAGCGGTAGTAGGCGCCGGCAACTTCGCGGTCCTCAAGCTCAGCCTGCGCTACAGCAGTGCGGAACGTGACATCCCACAGGGTGGGTGCTTCAGCCATGTATGCATCGCCGGCAGACAGGTTGGCCAGGAAGGCCCGCTGGGACACTGCGCGGGAGGTGTCGTCGATGGTGCGGTACGTCAGGTCCCAGTCCACGGACAAGCCAAGGGTCTGGAACAGGTTCTCGAAGACTTTCTCGTCCTCAACGGCGAGTTCCTCGCACAGTTCGATGAAGTTCTGGCGCGAAACGACGTCGAAATCGCGCTGGTTCTTGGCGGGCTGTGCAGGCGGAGCGTAATCGGCCTTGTAGGGGATGGCGGGATCGCAGCGCACACCGTAGTAGTTCTGGACCCGGCGCTCGGTGGGCAAGCCGTTGTCGTCCCAGCCCATCGGGTAGAAGACATTCTTGCCCGTCATGCGCATGTAGCGGGCCTGGACGTCGGTCTGGGTGAAGGAGAACATGTGGCCCACGTGGAGCGAGCCGGATGCCGTAGGCGGGGGAGTGTCGATCGAGTAGACCTGCTCCCGGGTGGTGTCCGGGTTGAACTTGTAGGTTCCTTCTTCCAGCCAGCGCTGCGTCAGGGCAGTCTCAAGGCCTTCAAGGGCCGGCTTGTCGGGAACGTTGATGGGGGCGGTGGCGGGCGTGTCTGTACCCTGCGTTGATTCAGCCATGGACCAATTGTTTCATGGCCTGGCGTTACAGCCCGCCGCGGGAGGACTCCACGCCCCCGATAAGGTGGTGCCATGACTTTGGCAGCGCAGAACACCCCCGCAGGACAGAACAAGACGGCCGTCGTTACCGGTGCCAGCACCGGCATAGGCGAAGCGACCGTGAGGGCTTTGGTCTCAACCGGATGGACGGTCTTTGCCGTTGCCCGTCGGGCTGAAAGGCTCGGTGCCTTGGGTGCCGAAACCGGTGCGGTTCCGTTCCCGGCAGACATCACGGACGACGACGACGTTGCAGCGTTGCTCGCGGCCGTCACCAAAGCCGGGGGTGCTGACACGCTGATCAACATCGCCGGCGGCGCACGGGGCGCGGACACCATCGCGAACGCAGACACAGAGGACTGGGAGTGGATGTACCAGGTCAATGTCCTGGGCACCATGAAGATTACCCGCGCTTTCCTGCCCATGCTCCGGCAGCACGGTGAAGGTACGGTCCTGAACCTCACATCAACGGCCGGGCTCTCGGCCTACGAGGGAGGTGCCGGCTACAACGCGGCGAAATTCGCCCAGCACGCCATGACCAATGCCCTGCGCCTGGAAGAGGTGGGCAACAACATCCGGGTCATTGAGGTGGCTCCCGGGCTCGTGCACACCGAGGAATTCGCCCTCAACCGGCTGGGTGACAAGGACGCTGCCGCGAAGGTCTATGCAGGCGTTGAGAAGCCTTTGACTGCCGCAGACGTCGCGGACGTCGTGAAGTACGCCGTCTCCCTGCCGCATCACATCAACCTTGATGAAATCGTGGTCCGACCGGTCGCCCAGGCAGCCAACCACAAGTTGGTTCGCAAGGAGGGCTAAGGACGGCAGTTAGTTGGCGGGGATGCCCAGTGTCGCCATGATGGCTGCGTGATCGCTGCCGGGCACCTCGTGAACGGAGTAGTTGCTGTTGCTGATCCGGGGCGTCGTGACTATATGGTCGATGACGATTCCCGGCAGCGGCGGCCCCTCCATGGGCCACGTGGCGGAGAACCGTCCGTTGGAGGCCGTCCCGACATCCACGAGTTTCGATCCACCCTGTGGTGCGCCCGCCAGTCCGGAGTCCAACAATTCCCTGAACTCGGAGTGATCAAACGTCGAGTTGTAGTCGCCCACCAGGAGTTGGTTCCCGGGACGTGAAGCCTGGCGGGCCACCTTCATGAGATCGCTGCGCCACTGGGCGATCCGCTCGTCAACCGGCGGAAGCGTGTGGACATTGGTAAGACTCAGCGTGGCCTTGGAACCAGTCCCGGAGTCCGCCAACAGTACGCGCGTGACATCCATTCGGAACGGCGTATCAGGCAAGAGCCCCGCCGCTTCCAGCGGAAATACGGAATAGACCGCACCCCCGGACGCGTCATCATGGGGTTCGCTCACCAGATTGGGCAGAATTTTTTCCAAGCCCTCCGAACGAAGGCGGTCCTCCAGCCCCTCAGTGTGTTCCTGAAGGGTCAGCAGTTGAACGCCGTTGTCACGGACAAGCCCCACTATGGTGGCAGCGTCTGCCTCGCCATACTCGGTGTTGAGGCTCATGACCTTCACGGAGACGGAGGCAGTCCCTGGAGGCAATGGCTGCACGCGTCCGGTGTCCAGCGGAAACAGCCAGTACAGCTGCACAGCCAGCAGGGCCGCCGTCGTGATGATCACCCACAGGCGACGACCCAGGGCCGCCAGAATCACTGCCAAGGCCGCAGGCACCACCATCCAGGGCGTGAAGGACAAAAGTTGCACCACGATCAGGGGCCACTCCGCTGGGATTGCCCGGAACATCGATACCCCCGCAACTGGCAACACAACCAACAAGGCGAGCACAGACCACGCCAAGGATGCCCGTCGCCTCGGAGGGCGGGCGTCAGGGATGGCCGGAGCGGGGTGCGTCATGGGGTCGAGTCTATGCATCCCGCGCCGGTCCGGACCCCATCCGGAGGATGAACTCCCGGGCGTGATGACTCATGTCAAGATGCTCGCGAAAGTGTTGTGCGTGCCTCAGTTATTTCTGCTCGCGTGATTGAGGCTTCCAGAGCCTGTGTTTTCTCGGCGGCGAGGGCGATGAGCTGGGTTTGGATTCTGGTGATGCCGCGGGTGAGTTCGGCCGGGTTGGTGGTCTCCATTAGTTCGGCAAGTTCGGTCGCTTTGGCCTCGGTGA
>NZ_JAJOHP010000110.1:0-10988 GCF_021109375.1 Arthrobacter sp. AK01 | reverse complement strand
CCCCACCCCCGGAACCACCACAACAAACGGTGCCGGTGCCGGTGCCGGTGCTGGTGCGGGTTTGGGTGCCGGTGGTGTGTTGCCCGCCGGGATCGGCCTGACCGCTGGTGGCGGGATCGACATCGCCGGGCTCGAATGGCTCGGCAAACGCGCGTACGACCCGGCCACCCGGGGATTCCTCTCCACCGACCCCCTCGCCCCCGTCCTGGGCGCGGGCTGGGATGGCAACCCCTACTCCTACGCCGGGAACAACCCACTCAACACCACCGACCCCACTGGCCTGCGACCCCTCACCGACGACGACCTGAAAGCCTACGACGGCTCCTCCCGCGGCGCCCTCGCCGCCACCGGAGACTGGCTCGGAGACAACTGGGAGTATTTGGCTGGTGGTGCGATGGTGATCGCTGGTGGTGTGTTGATGGCTACCGGTGTTGGTGGGCCGGTTGGTTTGGCCTTGATCGGTGCGGGTGCTGACACGATCATCCAGAAAGCAACCACCGGTTCGGTCAATTGGGGGCAGGTGGCTTTGACGGGTGCCGTTGGCGTGGTTGCAGGGCCGTTGGCTGGGAAGGTCAGCAGCGTTGTGACGGCAGGGCCCGGTCGGGCTGGTACGGCGGTGAGTACGCAGTTGCTTCCTGCGATGGGCCGTGCGGGCTCCGTGGTTGCGTCGGGTGCGGCCAGGGCAGGATCTGCTGTGTCGGCTCTGGGTTCGCGTGTTGGGACTGCGGTCACTGCGGGAGTGTCCCGTGTCAGTGCCGGTGCGGGGAGTTACTTGTCGCAGTTGTCGGCCCAGCAGATGGGCCGGGCGGCACTGACGAATGGGATATCGGGGGGACTAGGCAACACAGGCATGTACCTTGTACAGCGATCACCGAACGAGTGGAAACCCGAGGGCGTCCTTGGAGCTGCAGGTGGCGGTATCGTCAGTGGAGCCATTGGCTCCCAAGCGGGCTATTTAGCCCAACCGCTGACAGGTCGGTTCTCGTCATTCGTTCAATACGGTGTCGGCGCGGGAGGATCACTCGCTGGCGGCTCCGTTGATCATGCGATTCGTGGTGAGGGCTACGGAGCCGCGGAGATGGTCTATGACGGACTGGGAGGGGGGGTGCTTACACGCTTCCCAGGGGCCGCGGAACTGAGTCCCAATCCAGGCTGGATGACTCACAGCATGGCAGCCTACGGCGGAGCGCATGCCGGGGCTATCGTTGAAAGCGTGAAATTTGTGGGCAATGAAGTTGTAAAGCAAGGAACAGGGGCGCCACTGTGGTAGATGATGAGAATGGTGCAAAGGGGAATTCGGGGGCAAAGGATGATTTCACGGATGAAGATCTGCGATTGGGAAGGAAAGCCTGTAGATATATAGACATACTTTGCGTGATTGTCGCATTGCTTTGTATAGGTATTGCAGTGTTTGTTTTCACTCACGTCCCTTGGGATACGCGAATGCCCTACGACGGGAGGTTTGATCGCTCTGGCAATGGGATTCCAATGCAGATGGCCATGCTCATTGTGTTTCTTGTGCTCTTCCTCTTTTGGCGGTCCGGTAGAAAGCCTGATGCGCACCGGATGCGAAAGGGATCTCGCGTCGGGACCTACATTCTAGGAACAGCCATGATCATGGCATGTCTTGCTGGCCAGTGGGTTATGGGTCAGTCCATCCTTACTGCAGGCGGTTACTTCGGAACTTAGTATTTCTTTCCGTTCTGTGGTGGCGTGAATTTTCCGGTCTTGGGTGGAGGCGACATCTCGTTGAGGTCGCTTTCCGGGTTTGGCATGGGGCGCGCTGCTGAGTCTGCCTCTATTGCTACGCCGGGAACAATCCCCTCAACACTCCTGACCCGACCGGGTTGCGGGCCCCTGAACGACGCGGACCTGAAAGCAACGACGGCTCATCCCGCGGCGGCCTCGCCGCAGCAGGATGAGTGCTGAAGTATTGAAGGAGCGAGGGGTTTGAGCACAAATGCCGTTGTTGACGAGTCGTGGAAGTGAACTAAATTAGTGTCGAAGAAAAAGGCGTATGTGCCAACGAAACGGGTAGCCCCCGAATGGTACTACTGGTTGGGGGTTCTATTTCCAGGTGTTCTGGTTCTAATTACATGTATTAGAAGAGCGCCGGAGTTTGGGCTTTCCGTCTGGGTGGCAAACATTGTGGTTTCTGCGGTCGCCGTATTATGTGTGGGCGGGTTGACTTACTTGAAATCAAATTTTGTTTCCGCGGTTGCTTTTGGGGTTGTAATCATAGGAGGAAGCTTGGCTGTCGCCGGACTCTCCCATGTTGTGCCGGTCATCGTAGTCGCTTACGGTTCGTTATGGGCGGGTGCAGCAGCCGGTCTATTGATTGGCCTGACACTGACTGTCGGCGAACGTCGTTAGCATTGAGTTGGTGACTGTGATTTGTGTTGAATGCCCCAAGTTGCTTGAGCTGCCGTAAAGTGCAGCGTTCGCGGGGAGGTCTAATGGAAGAAAGTATTCGATTCTGGGTGCGTGAGGTTTCGACTTCTGATCAGTGTTTTTTTCGTTTTGCTCATGCATATTATCTTCTACGGATGAGATTATTGCGGCGCAGAACGATTGCGTTTGGAAGATAGTTGTTTGTTGGTTTCTATAGATGGTTTCTGGGAAGGACATGAAGACAGATGGATATCAAGACTGTTGAACCTGCAGGCGGAGGCGTTGCGGAGGTTACGGGTTCGGACGAGCTGGCTGGTCCTCTATATGGAGCATCGTTTGGTAAGTCGGTGAAGCGGTTCTTTGCCAAGTATGCGAAGTTCGCTGGTCGCGCCTCGCGGAGTGAGTTCTGGTGGAGTCAGCTTTTCGTTTTCCTGGTCATGGTGGTCCCATACCTCGTGATGACGATCGGGTTCGTGGCCAGTACTGCCTGGGCTCAGCAGAACCCTAATGTGCAGTCCATGGGTTTCGATCCGGCCACCGGGAAAGAAGTGTTCTATGAGGCCGCTCCTGGTATTGTGAACGCCCCGACTGGAAGTCTCATGGTGGTAGGTTTCATTCTCGTCGTTGTTCTGGGGCTGGCCATTGTGGTGCCGCAGCTGTCGTTGCTTTGGCGGCGTTTGCATGATGCAAATCTTGCGGGTCCGCTTGCGTTCGTTGGGCTTGTTCCGATGGTCGGTGGACTGGCTGTTTTGATTTTGGCGCTTATGCCGTCCAAGACGGAAGGTCGGCGCTTCGACCCCCGGTGACGGGCGGGGCATCAGAGGGGGGCTGGTGGAAGTCGGGGCGCTCCTTGCGGGCCTGGTGGCGGATGCCCAGCGGGCGGCTAAAGAGGGTCTGCACGCGCTGGATGGGACTGAGCGTGTGCGGGGCCATGTACTGGGCTGCGGGAAGTCGACTTTGGAGGGCAGCTAGTGGACAACCATCGTCAACGGCGACCGAATAGTGCTAGCGCGCTTCGTGAGTTTTGGCTGAGGATGCTAATCCCAGCGGTCCTGCTAACGGTTTTGGTTGCGGTGTTAATCGGATACCGGCCCCACCAAGAGATGGCATCGTCCTTTCTGGTTGTGGGGCTGGGCTTGCTGGCGAGTGCCGCTGTGGGCGTCCTGAGCGGCGTCAAAGGTCCATCGTGGGCCATATATGTACTGATTGTGCTGGAAGTGGGGCTACTCCTCTTGTTGCCCGCCCCGTGGCAGGGCCTCGCTCTGGTAAGCGTCCCTGTGTCGGCCATCGGATTCATGATGGGTAGGGAGATCGCTTTCCTCCGCATCAACAGGACGCAAGGGGTTCCGCCGACCACCTGAGATGTGGCGCGTGAGCTGATCGCTGATTATCGGGACGTCTCCACCGTGCAGGTCGTCACTCGGGTACCGCATGAGGACCTGGAAGTCTCGGTGCTTCGATACAGACATAAGAAAAGGCCCCGCCTCCCTAATAAACAAAGGGAAGCAGGGCCTTTCTCATTGGCGGTGACGGTGGGATTTGAACCCACGTTGGCTTTTACACCAAACAACATTTCGAGTGTTGCACCTTCGGCCGCTCGGACACGTCACCAACTGAAATAGGCTACCCGAGATTGGCCCGGTTCCCCAAAACGAGCCCCTCTGGACCCGCCCAAAAAGCGGGCGGCGCACCCATCAATCCACGCCAACTTCCGTCCGCAGCGCCCCAGCGATAGATTCGTAAGTATCATGACGATTTCGCAGGAACACGACCGAGAACACGAAGCCCACGCCTATTGGGTCACGGAGACGGGCGATGGTGAGCTGCGCTCCGAAACCATCGAGACGCCGAAAGAAGGCGAAGCCCTAGTCAGGACCCTGTACTCAGGCGTCAGTCGGGGCACGGAGCGCGTGGTCCACGAAGGCCGCGTCCCGGAACGCGTCGCAGATCTGATGCAGGCCCCAAATCAGGAAGGCGACTTCCCGGGCCCGGTCAAGTACGGCTACCTGAGCGTCGGGGTAGTGGAACAAGGACCAGACGAATGGCGGGGAAAGACTGTGTTCAGCCTGCATCCCCACCAAGACTTCTACGTCGTCTCCACGAGCCAGCTCACGGCAATCCCGGAGGATGTCCCTGCCCGTCGCGCCGTGCTCACGGGCATCGTCGAAGTCGCCATCAACGCCCTCTGGGAAGCCGGACCGAGGCTGGGTGACCGTGTCGCCGTCGTTGGTGGTGGTCTGGTGGGTGGCGTCCTGGCGACGCTTCTGCGGAAGTATCCGCTCGGTCGACTGCAGCTGGTGGATGCGGACCCGGAGAAGCACAAACTGGCGAAAACCATCGACGTGGATTTCGCCCTGCCCCACAACGCGAACAGCGACAACGACATCGTCTTCCACTGCTCCGCCTCCGACGACGGCCTCAAGCTGAGCCTGCAATTGGCCGGAGACGACTCCGACGTCATCGAGCTCTCATGGTTTGCAGACAAGGAAGTCACCCTGCCACTCGGCGAAGACTTCCACGCTCGCAGGCTCAACATCCGCTCCAGCCAGGTCGGCGCAGTCGCCCTTCCGCGACGGCACCGGCGAACGAATGCCCAGCGCCTGCAAGAAGCGGCGAACCAGTTGAAAGACCCGCTGTTCGACGCGTTCCTGACCAGCGAATGCCAGTTCCGGAACCTGCCCACCACACTCGTTAAATTGTTCGAACGGCCCGGCGGTTTCTGCCACGTGGTCGCCTATCCCACCCCGGAGGATTAGTACATGTTCAGCCTGACCGTCCGACGCCACTTCATGATCGCCCACAGCCTTCCCCGCGAAGCGTTCGGCCCGGCCCAAGGTCTCCATGGCGCGACGTTTGTGGCCGAAGTCAGTTTCCGCCGCCCGGATCTCAATGACGACGCAATCGTTCTGGACATTGGCGCAGCGGGCGGCATCCTTGAGGAAATCCTGGAGGACCTGAACTACAAGAACCTCGATGAGCACCCGGCATTCAAGGGCAAGCTCTCCACCACGGAGGCCCTCGCCAAGCACATCGCCGACGCCATGGCCACCCGGATCCAGGACACCGCCGACGGACCGGCACTCAGCGGCATCGACGTCATCCTCCGCGAAAACCCCGACGCGTGGGCTGGCTACTCGCTGGAGCTTCCGGTCAAGTAAGTGCAGATCCGCTTCCTGGTCCCGGGGAACGTCCGGCACGGCTCCGGCGGCAACAAGTACAACGCCAAGCTTGCCGAGCATCTGACCGCCTTGGGTGCCACCGTTGAGACAGTAACAGTCGACGGCGATTGGCCGGTTGGCAGCCCAGCGGATCGGCAGCGGTTCTCTGACATGCTCGACGGCGGTGCAACCGTGATTGCTGACGGTCTGGTTGCGAGCGGGGCACCGGAGGAGATCGCCGCCGCGGTCAATGCCGGGACCAACGTGTGGATCCTGTCGCACATGGCTTTGGCGTACCACCATGACCTTGAGGCCAAGGCGTTGGTTGCAGCTACGGGCGTCATCTCCCCGAGTGCCCACGCCGCAGCTGAGCTGGAGGTGAGGCACGGCACGCAGAACATCGTCATTGCCACGCCTGGTGCGGAGAAAGCGGACGTCTCGGCAGGTTCAGAGCCGAAGCACATCGTGGCCGTCGCGGCGTTGCTGCCCAATAAGAGCCAGGAACTTCTGGTGCACGCACTGGCCACCCTGCAAGACGTTGAGTGGACCGCCGCCCTCATCGGCTCGGAACACGCTGACCCGAGCTACGCCGCCGAGGTGAGGGCCGCCGTCGAGCATTACGGGCTGGAGAACCGCATCCACGTGACGGGGGAACTGACTGGGCGGGCCCTGGAGGATCAGTGGCAGAGGGCGGACCTCAGTGTCCTCCTGTCGCGCTCCGAATCCTTCGGCATGGTGGTCACTGAATCGCTGGCGCATGGCGTTCCGGTTCTTGTCCGGCAGGGGACAGGGGCCGTTGAAGCCCTCGGCAGTGCGGACGCGGGTTTGGTGCTGGACCTGGGAGACCCCAACAACCTGGCCGACACCCTCAAGAACTGGCTTACTACCCCCGTCCTCCAAGAGCGCTGGCGCAACAACGCCCTCCAAGCCCGCCAGCATCTACAAGGCTGGGACACCACTGCCGCCACTGTCCTCAGCGGGCTGGGGACTAAACCACAAAGTTTGCTGTAGCACTGGTCGAGCAGGCAGAGGGATCGAACGGCGGATCCCACTCCAACTTGGCGGTCGTCTTCGCAAGGGGCGTGGTGGAGCCCGTGAGGTAGACCGTTACTTCCATGGTTTTTATTCCGGCGGCGATCCATAGGGGGTTGTCGGCCACAGCGGCGTGGCGCTCGGTGTCAGAGTCCGGCGTGTACACACATGCTTCCTGCCCCGGACAGTTGACGGTGTACTCCAAGGTTTCCCACGACGTTCCAAGCCGGGAAAAATCGATACTCACGTCAGTGCGCCGAAGCATCGAATCGCATGCCTGTTGTCCGCATGCCGTCATAGTTCCGGCGACCACCACAGCAGCAAGACAAAAAGCTCCCCACGACTTTTTGAGCATGGGCCAGTCTAAGCTCAACCGTCGGCCGCGCGGGCAAAACGGTCAGAGTCAGCCCGAACCGTACGGCCGCGTGATCGCCTCAAGGAAATGCCCATCGGGGTCGCAGAAGTAGATTCCACGGCCGCCGTCGTTGTGGTTGATCTGGTTTGCTCGGGAACGGGCAGGGTCCGCCCAATAGGGAATGTGCTCCGCGGTGATTCGCAGGAAGATCTGGTCGAATTCCTCTTCGCTCACCAGAAAGGCGTAGTGCTGCGGGGCGATGGCACCGCTCGCCTCAAGGAAGTCCAACGTGACACCGTTGTCCAATGCCACGGTGACGAAGGACCACATGGGTTGCGGCTTCGGAAGGCCGAAGATATGGGCGAGGAACTCCGCGGAACGGTGCTTGTCCGTGGCGTAAACGATGGTGTGGTTGAAACTGACAGGCATGGCTTGCTCCCGATATGTTCGGCTACGTCAGGCGGGTGGGCGGTGCTCCGGTGCCGGCACCCGGTGCGAGGCGAAGAAGTCCCTTAGCAGGACCGCGCACTCTTCCTCGCGGACCCCGGCGTAGACCTCCACCCAGTGGTTAAGGCGGCGCTCGCGGAGGATGTCGAACACAGATCCCGCGGCTCCCGCCTTCTCGTCCCACGCACCGAACACGACGCGCGGAATCCTGGCCAGGACGATAGCCCCGGCACACATGGCACACGGCTCAAGCGTGACCACAAGAGTGCAATCCTCAAGCCGCCAACCGTCTCCGTCCTCGCCCACTTCGAGTGCGTGCCGTTGCAACGCAGCGGCAGCTTCGCGGATGGCGACGACCTCTGCATGGGCGGTCGGGTCCCCGTGCGCCTCCCGTTCGTTGCGTCCCGAACCCAGCACGCCGCCGTCGGGCCCCAAGACGACAGCGCCAATGGGGACGTCGTCAGTTTTCAGCGCCAACCGGGCCTCGTCCAGGGCAAGGCCCATCCAGGCCATGTGGTCTGCGTGATACGGCTCGGTGGCGCTCATGTCTCAATGATAGTTTTGGGGGATGCGCACACTCGTCGTGGACCACCCGCTGGTCGCTCACAAGCTCACCGTACTGCGGGATAAGAACACCCCTTCACCGGTCTTCCGGCAACTCACTGAAGAACTCGTCACCCTCCTGGCCTATGAGGCCACCCGCGAGGTCAAGACGCAGCCAGTCGAGATCGAGACCCCTGTCACCAAGACCATCGGCACGGCCTTCACCAAGCCCACGCCGCTGGTGGTCCCCATCCTGCGCGCAGGCCTGGGCATGCTTGAGGGCATGACCAAGCTGGTCCCCACCGCTGAGGTCGGCTTCCTGGGCATGGCCCGCGATGAAGAAACCCTGGACATCATCACCTACGCCGAGCGCCTCCCCGAGGACCTCACCGGCCGCCAGATCTTTGTCCTGGACCCCATGCTCGCCACCGGCGGCACCCTGCGCGAAGCCATTAAGTTCCTCTTCAAGCGCGGAGCTTCCGACGTCACCTGCATTTGCCTGCTGGCTGCTCCGGAAGGGTTGTCCAAGCTGGAAGAAGAGCTCTCCGATGCCAACGTGAAGATCGTCCTCGCGTCGATTGACGAGAAGCTCAACGAGAAGTCGTACATCGTGCCCGGCTTGGGCGACGCCGGGGACCGCCTCTACGGGGTGGCCGGCTAAGGGGAGACCCCTACCGGTTTCCCACATCTTTGGCTGTGCCGCGCTTGTAGTAACTGCGGTGGGCTCACGGGCAGCCATGCTCTGACTTTTACTTGCTTGCCAGTTCACGCCGGTGGTGCCATGACCCTAAAGCGGCGCCCATATCCCTCGTCATTCTGAGCCTCTAACTTGTGTCTGCTTATGGCAGACTAAGTGGTCCTGAATATGGTTCCCGTCACGTTTCGTGCCCTGAGTTCACTTCCATAGCGGGCGGACCCTCCTCCCGAATTGTGATGGGGGACGAATGCGATTGAAACAATTCGCTGCACTCGCTAGTGCTTCGGCCATAGTCATTTCTCTGCTGGGGCCAGCGGCTGCGCAAGCCAAGGAACATGATAAGACCGGAAAGGAAACTGCCGAGACAGCGGCCGCTGTTATCCAGGAGGCCGTGGTCTCCGCGGGCCAAGACTCGGCTGCTGCCGTGCAACCGCACGCAGAGTCGTCCGATTCGGTAACAACTAACGTCAGGGAATCGACCGTCGAAGTTTCAAAGGACGGAGGAGATGGCACTGCATTGCTGGACGGAGGCGCCGACGGGTTGCAACTCTCGTTGGAACTGCCGACGAGCGGTCAGGCAGACGATGCTGCAGTGGCCGAGGATGGTACAACCGTCTTTGCGGACCCAAACAGACATACAGACGTTGGAATTCAAACGCTTGAAGACGGCGCCGTTCGGGAATTGACGGTCATAAATGACCGGCAAGCGCCTACCCGCTACGACTACAAAATTGATGCTCCTGAGGGCGTAGCCCTCACGCTGGCTGACGGTGGTGCTATTTCAATCAAGGGCCTGGATGGGTCGGATCAGGGCATGATCCTTCCAGCTTGGGCGGTCGATGCGAACGGCACGGCAGTGAGAACCCATTATGAGGTGTCGGGGAATACCGTGACCCAAGTCGTGGAACATAACACGCCAGGTCTCGCATACCCAGTGGTCGCCGATCCAAAGGTCTACTACGCATGGTGGCAGCTATTCAGTTGGTCAGAATGGGCTGGAACAGCTACTACGGCATGAATCAGCTTTCCATTGAGCTTTCTGGTTGGGGACGCTACGACGCTATCTTCAATGCTGGTCAATTCTTGAGCTCGGGTTGGAACCTTCTCCGAACGAAACATTCATCATGGATGTTTACAGCGTCCATGTGGCAGCAATGGGAATGCCATGTGCTTGGAGGGATGGCTGAATGGGGAACCTTCGACTTAGAGTACGAACGTTATTCAAATCCAAATTGGCGAAGCCGGATTGGAATGTGGCCCATATCCCAGACCTGTAACTGGTAGCCAAAGGAGGACTTGGCGATGCCGAGACATGCCGTGCATAAGTGGGTCCTGCTGGGAACTACGCTGTTTCCGTGGGCACTCGGATCCTACGCCGTCTACGTCACTTCGGCGCAGTTTTCCGGTCTCGGCATCTTCGAGTCCTACCGGGCATTTGAGGCCGGTTCCAACCTAGGCAATGCCTTGTGGTTCCTTCTTTGGACAGGGATCTCTGCTGCGGTGTGTTGGTTTCTTGTGCGAAGACCGGGCCCCATCGGAGCGGTTCAATCCGGGTGTCACGCACTATACTGCTACGGCACTCCGGCCGCCCTACTGGTTTTTCCAGACGCAGCCATGGGTTTCGCGGTTTCGCACGTCCGGGCGTTCACAGACGACACTGTCTTGCATTCGCCCGTGGTCGAGTTTCTTGTTGTCAGCGGCATGGGGGCTTTGGCCTGCGCTTTCGTCATGTCCCTCGTATTCAAGATAAAGAAGCCGCGTCGTGAGGCTTAGGCTGCCGAAATCAAAGACCCCTACCGGTTTCCGCCATGCCCCGTTAGCCTGTGGCGCATGGACTGGAAACTTGAACTGGTATTTGTCCCTGTCTCCGACGTCGATCGCGCGAAGGACTTCTACGTCAACAAGGTTGGTTTCAACGCCGATTTCGATGAGCGTCCCACGGACGGCATCCGCTTCGTGCAACTGACGCCGCCGGGTTCGGCGTGTTCCATCGCCATCGGTGAAGGTCTCACCGACGCCCCTCCGGGTTCGGCTCCCAACCTGCAAGTGGTGGTGGCGGACATCAACAAGGCCCATGAGCACCTCAAGGCCAACGGGGTGGAGGTCAGCGATGTCGACGTCCAGGACTGGGGTCACTTTGTGTACTTCGCTGACCCTGACGGCAACCAGTGGGCGGTGCAGTACCTTCCGCAGCGGCCGAATGGCTAAGTCACACTTCAGCACCACCCCATGAGCGTGGGGGGGGGGGGGGGGGGGGGGGGGGGGGGCGCCGCCCCGGCCGCGCGGCCCCCCCCCCCGCCCGCGCGGGGGGGGGCGCGGGGGGGGGGGGAGGGGGGGGGGGGGGGGGGGGGGGGGGGGGGGGGGG